>JAZRJD010000096.1:0-19009 GCA_045645625.1 Alistipes sp. | reverse complement strand
TGGGCATTGGCTCTCTTCAAGCCTTTCACATCGCTTGTCGGACTTATTATCGAGGCTATGGGCTATCCAAACCCAATCGGACTGTCGAGCAATGGCGCAACAACCCTCGATGGCGAAGCCTCAATCTCGGCACTCTACGGACTTTCGATGTTGCACACCCTCTTCAATACTATCAATACCTGCATTTTGATTTGGTTTGTACCGCAGATTGCCAAGATTGTAACTTGGGCTATCAAGTCGAAGAGCGAGGAGGAAGAGGAAGTCGTACATCTCAAATATATTGACGCAGGACCAATGGGAACGGCGGAGTTGGCTATTGAGCAGGCTAAGAACGAAACTATCCACTTCGGAAATATCCTCCGCAACGAACTCGGTTATATCAAGTCGGCAATTCACGCCACCACCGAGGCAGATTTTGAGTTTTATCGTGGTAAACTCGTTAAGTATGAGGAGATTTCCGACCGTATCGAGTATGAAATTGCAACTTTCTTGAACTCCCTCCCACAAGACTCTATCAGCGAGAAAACCCGTGCGCAATCGAAGGCTCTATTCAAGATTATTGGCGAGATGGAGAGCCTTGGCGACTCCGGCGAGGCTGTGAGCCGTATTCTCTCGCGCCGTAACGAGCATGGCAAGCGATTTACCGACAAGAATGTCGAGAAGATTGACTCAATGCTCCAACTCCTCGACAACACCTACGCTATTATGATTGCCAACCTCGAAAAGGGCTTCGATGGTACTCCGGATTTGCAACTTGCGGTCGAGGCGGAGGTTGAACTCAACGAACTTCGCAACCGTCTTCGCGAGGAGGAAGTACACAATATCGATGAGGGCAAAGAGTCTTACACCTCGTCAGTATATTATATCGACCTTATCTCCGAAATCGAGCGAATGGGTGATTATATTATCAACATCTCCCAAGCCCTGTAAAAATCGATTTTAAGGGGCGTTTGCTTCGTTAAACTTCGGTAGCCGAGTTGCTCACATAGGTTTACTATGCTGCGCACTCGGCTCCTCGTTTGCCTTGCAACCACCTCCTTAAAATCAATTTTACTATTTGGAGGTTATGCTGCGCAGTGGGTTTCTTGTGTGCCCTGTATTTACCCTCTTATCCTCCTCTAATGCCCTTAACGCTCCTATTCTTTACTAACCAGTTGTAATTCCGGGCAGATTGTGATAAATTTGTCGTTTCAACCGATGAATTAGCCATTTCGCCCGATTTGTTTTTAACATTATGGCAGTTGGTATATCTCTCTAAATGTTAAATGGATATAATAGATATGAAGAGATCGTTATTACTTATACTGCTTCTCACCATCTCAATGGCTGCCGTAGCGCAAAACCGCTCGAAGGTGATATTCTCGCTCTACGATGAGCAGACAAAACAGCCACTGCAAGGTGCAGTCGTAGAGGTTGCGCCCACGAAAGAGCCGACCGACAAATCCTACTATACCACAGGTCGTGGGGGCTATATGGAGTTCTCGGTACCGATGGGGGAGTATGCCGTTGTTGCGACATTTATAGGCTATGCCGACAAGAAATTCTCATGCAACGCCAACGCGAAGGTGGTCGATTTGGGCAAAATATATATGCGCGAGTCGGCAACCAAAATCGATGCCGTAGTGAAGGAGGTGCATCAGTTTCGCACCACGCAAAATGCCGATACCTTAATATACAACGCCTCCGCCTTCAAGACCACCAAAGATGCCGAGGCTGAAAAACTGCTCTCGAAGATGCCGGGCGTAGTGGTCGAAGATGGTCAGGTCGAGGTACAGGGCGAACAGATAAAGAGGGTATTTGTCGATGGCGACGAGTTTTTCGGCGAGGATGTGACGATGGCGATAAAAAATATCCCTGCCGAGATTGTCGATAAGGTCGAAGTATTCGACAAGTTAAGCGATGAGGCGGAGTTTTCGGGCATAGACGATGGCGACAGTTACAAGGCGTTGAACTTCGTGACAAAGAAGAATATGCGCAACGGACTCTTTGGCAAGGGCTACGCAGGTCTTGGTTGGCAACCCGAAGCAGACAAGGTGTCGTTCAATCCGAAATATCTGGTGGGTGGAAATATCAACTCGTTCCGCAACAAGCAGAAAATTACCGTTTTAGGACTCTTTAACAACATCAATCAGCAGAACTTTTCGTTCGAGGATTTGTTGGGCGTTTCGTCATCTTCGGGGCGTGGTGGAGGTCGCGGCAACAGCAACCAATTTATGGTGCGACCACAGGCGGGCGTGGCACTTGTAAATGCCGTAGGTGTAAACTACTCCGACACTTGGGGCAGACGCAAGCAGGTTAAGTTTCAAGGCAGTTACTTCTTCAACAACACCGACACTCGCAATATCGCCGAGCGCACCACTTGGAACGAATATCCTTCGCCATACGGCACACTATATTCGCTTGCCGAGTCGCGTAAAGTGAACAATAATCATCGCCTGAATGCCCGTGTGGATTGGAAAATATCGCGCACGATGCAACTCACTTCGCGTACAAACATAAGTTATCAGGGGCATCGTCCGACAACAACGACCGAGGGGTACTCGAACAACGACACCGACCTCGATATAACAGATATGGAGAGTATCTCGTTCCGTTCACTCGCCTACAACGCTACGGCGACCGAGAATCGTATGCGAGGCATAAACGCCAACGAGTTTTTGCAGTACCGCATTCGTTTGGGCGCTCCGGGGCGCACAATGACCGTTACTGCCCGAGCAGGATACCGCGACAACCGAGCAACGCGCAAACTTATGGAGAATGGTGCTGCGGCTATTGCCTACGACAATCCTCTCTACGAATCGCTCTACAACGAATACTTCGGCGAGGGTAAGTCGTGGCGCGATATGGTGGATAATCCGCTGCTTTTTGCGCCGATATACGAGTATATAAATGTGCCGACCTATACCTACAATATCCACGGAGGTATAAACTACAATGAACCGATCGCCAAGAATTGGACATTTATAACGCAATACAATGTTTCCTATCGCAACCAAAGCAAGGTGCAGAGTGCATGGTACACCGATGATGACTATCTTGTAAATGGCGACTCTCGCCGTAACGATGCGTTGTCGATAAACTCCTCGTCAAATGTGCTTACCCATCGCGTAGGTCCCGGCATTCGCTACTCGAAGCAACGCAACACATTTGTTTTGAGGGTGTTGTATGAAAATCTCTCGCGCAATGGCAAGTTCGAGAACGGACTGAATACTTCGAGCCTTGTAGATAAATCGTACCATAGTGTGCAGTACAACGCCATGTTCCGCTACGCCTTCAACAAGCAAAACTCGTTGCGTATTCAACTCCGTTCTAATTCCGATGCACCGAGCGTAACGCAGCTGCACAATATCTTCGATGTCGCCTCGCCACAGCGTATCAGCATCGGAAACAGCAACCTTTCGCCCGAATACTCGCATAGCGGAAGTATTCGCTATATACTCTCGTTGCCCGATAAGGGACAAACCTTTATGGCAATGATTCGTGGCGAATACTACCAGAATGCCATTTCGGGCGCTACGCTCTACAACTCGAAGGGGTGGGCATTGCCCGATGAGATGAATGGTATCGCAATCCCGAAAAACGAAGAGGGTAAACCTTATCGCCCAACGCATATTACCTCCTACGAGAATATCAGCGGTATGTGGTCGGTGCGTGCAAATGTGTCGTATGGTGTGCCGTTGGCATTTATGAAGTGCAATCTCAATATGAGTGCGAATGTAAACTACTCCGTAACACCGAGAGCGATATATGATGCAGGGCGTTCGCCTGCCGACCTGCTCGAAAATGTGGCTAACCACAATTTCAGTATCAACAAGGCAAATAATATCGGCTACACCTTCCGCCTTGCCATCGGTAGTAATATCTCCGAGAATATCGATTTTACTCTATCGTGGCGCGGAACATACAATCAGGCATGGAACACCCTTGCAGAGGCTGCCTACGGCGATAATCTTGTAAATGACTACTTCCGCCATACCGCCTCGGCATCGGTAAAGTGGATTTTCGGTCCGGGCTTTACGCTGACGGCAAATGCAGCGTATCATCAATATATCGGCTTCTCGAACAACTACAACGAGCAGTATATCCTCTGCAATATCTATCTCGGCAAGCAGTTGTTCAAGAATAGGCGTGGCGAGGTGTTGATTGGCGTAAACGACCTGCTCAACCAGAATACAGCATTCTCGCGCTCGACAGGTTCGGGCTTTACCCGCAATGTGCTGAATAGTACGGTTGGTCGCTATGTTATGGTGCAATTTGTTTACAATCTGCGACACTTCGGCAAGAACGCCTCGCGTAATATCTCCGACTACGAGGGTATGGACGGTACAACAAAACGCCCTCGCACAGGAGCAATAAGCGGCATGGGCGGTATGGGCGGAGGCTCCCCACGCGGTAGGGGCAAATTCTGAAAATAATTCTGCATTTTGCACTCTGTATTTTGAATTATTTTCATATCTTTGTGATATGAAAAGACTCTATGCACTTTTGAAGGTTGGCGTGCAGAAGTTACGCAACTATATCTCGCCCATATTTTTGGTACTCTTGGGCGTGTCGTTTACGCTGTGGTATATCTCGAAACTGAACTACACCTACACCACCGACCTCAATATCAAGGTTAAGGTCAATGGTGAGCGTATCGTTGTACCGTGCGTTGTCGAGGGCAAGGGAACAACCCTTTTTGGCTACAACTTCTACGCCTCGCGCCGTGCGACTATTCCGCTCGAAGAACTCAACTACGATGTGGTCGAAGTGCCCATAGTAAATGGCGAGGGAGTGGTAGATTCGCTTGCCAAAGATTACCGACTGCAAATATCTCCCATTTCGATGCAAGATGCTATCTCGGTGCGATTTAGTGATTTGAAGATAGTCTCAGTGGGCGATTTTGACGATATACCATTTCATCAAAAATGATTAAAGTAGCTATTTGCGGAGGTATTGGCAGTGGCAAGAGTACCATCTGCCGAATGTTCGCCGAGCGCGGTGCTGCGCTCTACGACTCGGACTCTCGCGCCAAGGCGTTGATGAACGAGTCGGAGGAGTTGCGCAAGGCTCTTGTTGCCGAATTTGGCGAGGAGTGCTACACTGATGGTGCGCTCAATCGCCCCTATCTCGCAAGCCAAGTTTTCGGCTCGGCGGAGCAGTTGGCTCGGCTCAACTCCATCGTTCACCCTGTCGTAAAGGCTGATTTTCTGCGTTGGGCAGAGGAGCAGGAGGGCGACTTCTGCATCTTGGAGTCGGCAATTCTCTTCGAGTCAGGCTTCGATGCGGTGGTGGATAAGACGGTGGCGGTGTTGGCACCTCTGCCGTTGCGTATAGAGCGAGCAATGGAGCGCGATGGCGCAACCAAAGAGCAGATTGAGGCTCGCATCAATGCGCAGATGAGCGACGACGAGCTGATGCGCAGAGCCGACTTTGCGATTGTGAATATCCATCTCGAAGATGTTGAGAAAGATGTTGCGGAGTTGGCATATCGCTTCAAAATGATGACGAATGAGTAGGCTCGATAATATATTGTGGCAGAGAGGTGTTATGGCTATTGTGAATGCCACGCCCGACTCTTTTTTCGCCTCCTCACGCACGCAGTCGCACAAGGCTGTGGCGGAGCGTGTGGAGCAGGTGTTGACGGAGGGTGCTGCGATAATCGATATTGGCGGCTACTCCTCACGCCCCAATGCCGAAGATGTGTCGGTCGAGGAGGAGTGGCAGAGGGTTGAAATGGCGCTGTCGGCTACCCGTGATGTGTTGTGCGAGGTGCCTATTTCGATAGATACCTTCCGTGCGGAGATTGTCCGCCGAGCCACTGACCGCTTTGGCGAGGTTATCGTGAACGATATTACTGCGGGGCAGGGCGATGCCGAGATGCTCCGAACGGTGGCGGAGCGCAAACTGCCATATATAGCGATGCATATGCGCGGAACGCCACAGACAATGCAGCAGCAGACCGAATATGCCGATGTTGTTGCGGAGGTTGCAAAGGAGTTGCAGATGCGATTGTCGGAGATAGACAAGGTTGGCATAGAGCGCAGTAGGGTGGCGTTAGACCCCGGATTTGGCTTTGCAAAGAGCGTGGAGCAGAACTACGAACTGCTTGCAGGGCTACACCGCTTGAAGGCGTTGGGGCAACCTTTGCTGGTGGGTGTATCTCGCAAGTCGATGATTTACAAGCCACTCGGCATAACCCCCGATGAGGCGTTGTCGGCTACGCAGGCGGTACATTGGGAGGCATTGCGACAGGGTGCGACACTGCTCCGAGTACACGATGTCTGTGAGGCGGTGCAGACAATAAAACTTTACGAAAAATTTTCAGAACGATGATAAAGGTTTCAAACATAGAGAAGTCGTTTGGCGACTTGAAGGTGCTGCGAGGTGTTTCGCTCGAAGTCGGAAAGGGAGAGATTGTTTCGATTGTAGGTGCAAGTGGCGCAGGCAAAACAACGCTCTTGCAGATTATGGGAACGCTCCTACCGGCCGATGGTGGCGAGGTCGAAATTGCTGGTACAAAGGTATTTGGTCTGAACGAGAAGCACACCGCCGAGTTCCGCAACAAGCATATTGGCTTTGTCTTTCAGTTCCACAATCTTCTGCCAGAATTTTCGGCACTCGAAAATGTTATGATGCCGGCTCTTATTGGCGGAGCAAGTCGCAAAGAGGCAAAGCAACGGGCGTTGGAGTTGCTCTCTGCTGTTGGGCTTTCGGAGCGTGCCGACCATAAACCTGCGCAACTTTCGGGTGGCGAGCAGCAGCGTGTGGCTATTGCGCGAGCCTTGATAAATCGTCCTTCGGTGGTGTTGGCAGATGAGCCTACGGGTAATCTCGACACCCACAACCGCGATGAAATTCAGCGACTTTTGTTCGATGTACGCGAGAAGTTCGGCCAGACGATTGTGATGGTTACTCACGACGAGAGCTTGGCTGAAATGGCTGACCGCAAAATAGTTATGAGCGATGGAGCGATACTCTAACCTCTCGTTTGAAGAGCTTCACGACCTGCTCGAAACCCTCCACGACCGCTATAACCGCCACGAATTTATCGAGGCGGACCCTATAAGCATTCCCCACTCGTTTGAGCGCACCGAGGATAAGGAGATTGCGGGTTTCTTGGCTGCTACTATTGCGTGGGGCAACCGCAAGGCGATTGTCAAGAGCGCACGCCGTATGGTCGAGATGATGGATAATGCGCCATTCGACTTTACGATGAACGCCTCGGAGGTGGATTTGCAACCACTTTTGCGCTATGTTCACCGCACCTTCAATGGCCAAGATTTTCATGATTTTGTCGTTGCATTACGCTCTCTTTGTACGAAGTGGGGTAGCGTTGGAGAGGCTGTGCAGGGGTTGTACGAGCGTGAAGGCTCGATAGAGAGAGTTTTGGCAGAGTTGCGCCGAGAGTTTTTCGAGGTGGAGCACTGCCCACACTGCGAGAAACACCTCTCCTCTATTGCGAAGGGCGCATCGTGCAAGCGACTCAATATGTATTTTCGTTGGTTTGTCCGCCAAGATAACCGAGGTGTTGACTTTGGCTTGTGGCGCAGAATACCGCAATCGGCTCTCTATTTGCCGTTAGATGTTCATACCGGCAATATGGGCCGAGCTTTGGGCTTGCTCACTCGCAACTCCAACGACTGGAAAGCCGTTACCGAAATAACATCTTCTCTCCGTCAGCACGATGCAGACGACCCCGTAAAATACGACTTTGCCCTATTCGGAGCAGGAATTGAAGGATTCTTGAAATAACGATAGAAGCCGCCTAACAAGGCTCTTTTGGCATCTGCCTTGGGTGGAAAATGCTCATTTACGCTCAGTAAACTCCGCTTTCCCACCCTGCGAGCAGCTTCAAAATAGCACTTGTTATACGACTTCTATTAGGCTATTTGATTAAAATATAACACCTACTTTTAATTGAATAGCACCTAAATTAGTTCCCATACCATCTATTGATAGTCGTTGGCTTTGGTATCCAATTTGCAGTTTTAAGTGCTCCCACAAATGTACTCCGATAGATGGAGATACATATACACCTTTCAATCCTGATATGTATTCAGATAGACCGATGCCTACGCCACAGTCTATAGCAATAAATGGAATTATATTATCAATAAATGGAAAATAACTTTTGATATCTAAAAATATAGGCATTGCAGTTTCTATCTGTTTTGCATAAATATATCCATCTGTACCAATACCAATTCCTATTGAAAAATAGTCGTCAATTTTTATACCATTGATGAAATTAAAATTAAATCTATCTATATTGAGCGTGCCAACACCTGATGAATATCCAAGATCAAATTCTCCATGGTAGCTAATTCGGTTTTGAGATTTGGCAGTGAGTGAACAAAGAATGGCTAATGAAATCAAAAGAACTTTTTTCATAATTATTTTAAGTTTTTTTTGCCCACCAACCTCGAATGTGCGGTTAATATAAAAAGAAAGTGTGAGGTTGATTTCGTTTATCTGTACCGAGGTTCTGACAAAACCCTAAAACGAATAAACTAATACCCCACACATCACATCTCGCACAACTTCAATAAGTGTGCAGATATGAGTAATGAGTGTAGTTCGTTATCCTCGTTTTAAGTGAAACTGTCAGATTTCGGTACAAGGATAAAAGCGAAAACACTTTCATCAAATATGTCAGCAATCCGAAGACTGCACCACAAATTTAGAAATTATTTTTATTTTCTGCAAGGGGGCGTGCGATTTAATTTTAAGGTTAAGTAAAGGCTATTAAGGGTGAGTAACGGCCAGTAAGGTAGATTTGCCGTTGCTTGCGCCTACCTTAATTCTCTTTACTAGCCCTTACTAGCCACTACTAGCCATTATGTTTTGGCGCAACGAAAAATAATTGCTAATTTTGCAAAAGCTAATGGCTAAGGGCCAATGGCTAATAGCAAAATTTATGGGTAATTTCACTTTCAAGCAGTTTGCCGTGGAGCAGGAGGATGTGGCGATGAAGGTCGGCACCGATGGCGTATTGCTCGGTGCGTGGGCAGATTGCGAGGGTGCCAAAAATATCCTCGACATCGGCACGGGCACAGGTGTTATCGCATTGCAAATGGCACAACGCAACCCCGAAGCCCAAATCTGCGCCGTGGAGATTGACGAAACCGCAGCCAAAAGGGCAAGAGCCAACTTCGACCTCTCCCCTTGGGCGGAGCGCCTGACGGTGGAGCAAACTGCGGTGCAGGAGTTCGCACCAACCGAAAAATTCGACCTCATAGTGTCAAATCCGCCATACTTTGTCGATTCGTTGCTACCGCCCGATGCAAAGCGCTCGACTGCTCGCCATACCCACGATTTGACATTCGAGGAGTTGGACAATGCGGTGGCTCGACTGCTCTCGGAAAGCGGAAAATTTGCCCTTATTCTGCCCGTAACCGAATTTGAAAAATACTTGGCTCTCACGCAGTTGCATATTGTGCGCCGTTGCGATGTCTGCCCGATAGAGGGTGGTGCCGTTAAGCGCATTATGGGCGAGTTTGCAAAGCAAAAACCTACCGCAACAAAACTCGAAACCATCGCCATAGAGCGAGGTAAGCGTGGCGACTACACAGACGACTACCGAGCCTTGACAAAAGATTTTTACCTTAAATTTTGATAATCAGGCGGAAAAAGCGTACCTTCGTAGCACAAAACTAAAAGATATGAAGAAGATTTTTGCAATTTTGGCACTTGTAGGCATCGCCACCGTGGGCGTTGCACAGAATATAAAGGCCGGTTTGTACGACAAACAGGGTAATGCAGTTGTCGTAGAGGCGGAGCCTATCGTGGTGAATGTAACCCTCCGTGTTGCAACCGAGCACTTCAAACCAGGTGTTTATGCTCGCTATGCGCAGAAGTATCTCGGCAAGCGTGCAACCCTATCGGAGTACTCATCGCTCGAATTGGTCGATGCAGAGTTGGCACTCGGCTCGGCAGAGAAGGTTGCCCCAAAGGCGGAGCAGGAGGCTTACTCGTTGCCATTGCCTTTGAATAAGGTGGCGGCTACGGCGCAGACCACCGAGGAGCAGGCAGCAGCAACCGCCGAGATGATATTCTCGTTGCGCAAGCATCGCCTTGACCTTATCACGGGCGAGGCTGGCGAAAATGTCTTTGGCGCAGGTCTGAAAGCGGCACTCGACGAGATTGCACGAATGGAGAAGGAGTGCCTTGATATGTTCTACGGCTCGAAAACAACAACCGAGCAGACTCACACTTTCAATATCACACTCTCGCCCGATAAGACCGAGTATCTTGTATGCCGTTTCAGCGATGATGCGGGTGTAGTAGCGGCAGATGATTTGTCGGGCAAGCCGATTGTTTTGAAGGTCGAAACTGCACCGCACAAGGAGTACTCGCAGTTGCAGCCACTTGGACCAAAGGATAAGGTGTCGGCAGAGTATCTTATCGTTCCGCAGTCGAAGTGTTCGCTCGTGGGCGAGGCAACACTGCTTGATACTTTACTATTCGCCTCGCCTTTGTACGGCAAAAGTGTAGTTGCATTGCCTATAAAATAATCCGAAATGTTGGAACAGAAGAAAAGGTTGCTGCTCTTTCGTCTTCGCAAGGAGATGAATGGGGCGGCACTCGATACTATGCGCTATTTTGGCGAGGACTACGAGCGCAACTATGGCGTGCAGATATACGCTATTCGCAATCTCGCTCGTGAGATTGGCACCGACCACGAACTGGCGGAGTATTTCTATACGCAGGCTATTCGCGAGGTGCGACTTGTAGCGTTGTGGATTGCCGATGCCGAGCGAGTGTCGGTTGAGAATTTCGATTTTTGGGCTTCGGGCATTATTAACTCGGAGGTCGCCGAGCAGGCATCGCACGCACTACTGAGCCGTATCGATGGCGTGGAGGAACTCTTGAAAATGTGGTGCGCTTCCGACAATGCACTACTCGCCTATTGCGCCCTGCTTGCGGCGGCGCGTAGTGGCAGGGTAGAGGGCAAAAAATCTATCGAGGCTATACTCGCAGCCGTAACTCGTTTTGAGAACAATCGCCTTGTGGCGCAGGGCGCAACGGCATTGGCGATGCAGATTGATGATAAGGCGGTTGCCGAACTACTCGCAAATCTCCCCGAAAACCCCACTGCCAACCTTCTGCGCGAGGAGATATCTTGGAGGGTATAAGAATTGGAATTATATAGTTTAGAGTTGTTTTTACAGACCCCATCCGCTACGCTCGTCCCCCTAACTTATGGGGACAAAAGTTGGCAAGTTATTTGCATTTCCTCCCCTAAGTTAGGGGAGGTGGCTGAAAGCCAGAGGGGTCTGTTACTCGATATTTACAACACTAAATATATAATTCCCCAAAAAAAAATTGCCGAGCGGTAAACTCGGCAATTCTCTTATTTATCCAATTCAATCTCGATAATCGGGTGCTGATAATCGACATGGTACATACTCTCAACCTTGAATTTCGAGGTGAGATATTTACCACTCTTCTTATCCTTGCCGATATTTACATGTGTAGGCTTGAATGGCTCCAATATAATCACCTTCTTGCCCAATCGCAAACTGTATGCAAACGATGTGTTATTTGTCAGGCGATATGTGCGAATGCCTTTCTCCTTATTCTCGGATACGATACGGCAATCCACCGCTGCGTTCAGAAAATCACCCAACAACTTCTCCTCGCCAACTAGTATACCGTTAACATGTGCAAGGGTGCGGTGTTTGAGCAGAGCCTCTTTTACCGACTCCTCGGTCAACTCTTTTGCAAATACAAGAGTCATAGTTCGATGTATCGGAGTCGCCATACGAGTATATGTGGAATAGCTGTGAATATCGGTATTGCCAAACATTGTGAGTTTCTCATCAATGCAACGGCGCACCATGTGAGGGTAGAATGTCGAGCCATTTACAACCTCTACGCCATCGATTAACCCCTCTTTGTAGACCTCCTCGTGAAATTCGGTCTTGTCGCTGGTGTCACGGCGCCATGCGGGGTGGTTGTGGATAACAATACCGCCTTGCTCGTGAACTCTACGAAATGCAACTCTCAAATCGTTGTCATACAAGATATTAGGGTCTTTGAGGAATAAACAGTTGTAGTGTCCGTGCGTCTTTGCATTGCGCCCCATCTCGCAACCCTTGATTAACAACATAGGATATTTGCTCTTCTCCAACAGCATAACAGCCTCCTGATGGATAGCGTTAAAGTCTGCTTTGACGCCATTTGCGGCCTTTACGCTCAGATACTTCATGGGTTGACCATCTTCGTTATATGGGGCGATAACTTTTAGAAATTTTTTTTCGCCTGAGCGATTTTCGTAGTGGTCGGTAATGGCGATGATATCAAGACCATCGTACCACGCCTCTCTAACTCGTCCTGATGGATTTACTTGACCATCGGAGTAGGAGGTGTGGATATGGAAATCACCCTTGTAGCAATTGTAACCATTGACTTGCGGCAGGATAATCTCAGTTCTGCGAACTTTATTACCCTTAATCATCTTAACTGCATGCGGAATCTCGCTCTGCGCTGTGATACTGCCAATGCAGAGAAGCGCAATAATTGTAAATAATACTCTCTTCATAGTTTTGTTGATCGTTTTTTATGATTGATACTGTTATAAAGATACAAAAAATGCCCGAAAGTTAAATTCTTTCGAGCATTTTTTATTGAGATATTCTTCGACTACCAGTTCAAAATCTTGCGGAAGTCGTAAGCCTCAGGATTTGCTACATACTGCTTTGCAGCCTCGTAGTCCTCCTCGGTGATGTAGTGCATTACATTGTTGATAACCTGCATAATCTTGTCCGATTCGATATTTACGAGGCGTGGCGGAATCTTGCCAGTTGTAGGGTCCTGCAAATCCTTCAAGTAGAGTGGCGATACGAAACCCTCCTGCGAGATATAAACCATGCAGCCAGTCTTACCCTCCGAGAAGAGTTTGTAAACACCCATACCCAACTCCGAGCAGTAAACCAAGTCGTAAGCGATAGGAGTCTGGCAGCGAACCTCGTAACCAATCTCCACAGGACGCGACTTAACCTTCAAACCAAGCTCCTTAACCTTCTTTTCGAGCATCTCGTTGAAGATGTGAGCCTTCGATACCTTACCCAACTCTGGGTGACCGTGGTCATCGTATGTGAAGTGAACACCCGACTTTGCAATCTCCTCATCAGAAAGTGCGTGGAATACACCCTCCGAAATCATTGCAGCACCATACTCGATACCCATCAACTTACGCTTGATGATAGCCGAAACAACCAAGTTTACAATCTTCTCAACTGTAATCTCGGTCTTGTTGAACATCTCTGGAATAACAATCATAGGGTAGTGGCAAGCCGAGCCGATACCGAATGCGAGGTGACCAGCCGAACGACCCATTGCAGCAACTACAAACCAGTTAGACGATGTGCGAGCATCGTTATACACGGCACGACCGATAACGGTACCACCCTCCTTTGCCGACTGGTAGCCGAAAGTAGGAGTTCCGTCAGGAAGGGGAAGGTCGTTGTCGATAGTCTTCGGAACATGAATGTTTGCGATAGGGTACTGCTTCGCCTCCAAGAACTTGGCGATGCGGTTAGCAGTCGATGCGGTATCGTCACCACCAACGGTTACGAGCAACTTGACATTGTTCTCAGTGAAGAACGAGAGGTTAAAGTTGTTCTCGAAATCTGCATCAGTTGGCTTGAAACGGCTCATAGTGAGGTACGAGCCACCCTGATTGAAGATAAAGTCAGCCTTGAAGAAGTCCAAGTCCTCGTGGCGAGGGTTTGGATTGAACAAGCCCGAATAACCATGGTGCAAACCGATAACGCGGTAACCCTTTGCAAGGAAAGTCTTGGCAACGCTGCCTACAACGGTGTTCATACCCGGTGCAGGACCGCCACCTGTAAGAATTGCAATAGCTTCTTTCATAGTGTTTTTATTGTTTGTTTGAATTAAAAGTGCTCAAATTTCGCCCAAAGATACAAAATAAAATTAAGAATGCAGAATGCAGAGCGCAAAATTAAAGATTAAAATTACTTTTTGGGCTTTCCGAACTCCGAGCGTGGTCAAGGCGCAGTGATTTCTGGGGGTTACTGGGGACGCTCCCGTTGGTCGCTTTACTGGGGTGCGCGGGAGGCTTTTTGTTTTGCAAACTCCGAGCGTTGTCAAGGCGCAACTTTTATAGGGGTGATAGGGGTGATAGGGGCGGGCTTTCAGCCCTTTATAAGGGTTATAGGGTGCGCTGTTTGTATATTTTATCTTTTCGCGCACCACTAACGCAATTAACGCCATTTATCTTGCAAAACAAACACCTTTCTACAACCGATTCGACTGCAATAATCGCTGACCGCAGACAAGTCTGCCGAGGCGCCACCGACTGAACGAATTCCCCTCTTGATACAAAAACGAACGAGACGATTGAGAAATCGTCTCGTTCAACAAGTTTTTGCGGAAAGAGGGGGATTCGAACCCCCGAAACCCTTTTGGGGTTTACTCGCTTTCCAGGCGGGCCAGTTCAACCACTCCTGCATCTTTCCGTTTTGCGAGGGCAAAGATAGTACATTTTGCCCAATTTCGCAACTTTTTATATCTCCTCGCCCGTAATTTCGGGGGTCGGCACATCCTCCTGCCCCTTGAATGGCAGGTTACCCGGAGTCTGATACTGCGGATAGAGAGGTCGTGATGACACGATACTATCCACCACAAACTTCGTAAATCCGCGCCAAGGCAGTGCGCCAAAATACTCTTTATAGTGCAACTCCACATTCTGACCGCCGAGCAACATCAATCGCTTTGCCAACTCCTTGTCTGTCACCGAGAACTCAAACTCGTAGGATTGTACGCCTACGGTCTGCGCACGAAAGCCCGACTGAATCAACTTTCCCTCGTAGGTCTTGAAGATAAAGCCCTTATGAACTACATAATTCAACTCGCCACTCTTCACTCCCTCACCAAATACGAAGTAGAAGCGGAAGTAGAAGAATACAGCACCTGCACCAATCAGTAGTGCTGCCAAAATTGTAAAAACCTTTCTCATAATATAATCTGTTACAACAAGAATTTCAACAAGAATAACGCAGCAAGGATATAGGTCGAGATACCCACCTCGCGATATTTACCACTGCCAAGATGTATCAACACATAGCTCAACACACCAAATATAATACCATCAGAGATGCTATATGCCAACGGCATCATTATAATACACAAGAAAGATGGTATAGCCTCCAAGTAGTTCGAGAAGTCGATTTTCGACACTCCCGACATCATCATAACACCTACCAAAATCAACACTGGTGCAGTAGCCGCACTCGGCAGAGAGAGGAAGAATGGTGCAAAAAAGAGGCATAGTAGGAAGCACAACGCCGTTACCGTTGCGGTCAATCCGCTGCGACCACCCTCCGACACTCCGGCAGCACTCTCGACATAGGTGCCCACGGTACTTGTACCGAGGAATGCTCCTGCGGTAGTTCCGATAGCATCGCACATAAACGCCTGACGCATACGGATAGGATTGCCCTCTTTATCCAACATATTAGCCTTCTGCGAGACACCAATAAGTGTTCCAATCGTGTCGAAGAGGTCGATAAAGAGGAGTGTAAATACCACGATAAACATATCTTTCGAGAGGATATTAGCCCACTCGAACTTGTAGAATATAGGCTCGATACTTGGAGGTGTGCTGACAAAGCCGCCAAACTTGGTTACACCCATCGGCACACCGATAACGGCAGCGAGAATGATACCTATCAGCAGCGCACCCTTAACTCGCTTAACCAACAATATCGAGGTTATAACGAGTCCGAGTATCGAGAGTATCGCTGTCGGAGTACCAATATCGCCCAATGTCACAAGCGTTGCATCGGAGCGAATGATAAGACCTGCATTTTGCAGACCGATAAAGGCAATAAATAGACCAATGCCCACCGAAATAGACTCACGCAAACATTTTGGCAAGGCGTGTACAATCTTTTCTCGCAGGTTGGTAACCGTGAGCAGGATAAAAATCAAGCCCTCAATCAACACTGCGGTCAGGGCAAATTGCCACGAGTAACCCATCGTAAGGCAGACCGTATAGGCGAAAAAGGCGTTCAAGCCCATACACGGAGCCAAGGCAAAGGGCAACTTGGCATACAGCCCCATCATCAATGTCGGGATAAATGCCGCCAGCACCGTTGTTGTGAAGAGTGCCCCCTTGTCCATTCCTGTTACGGAGAGTATATTAGGGTTTACGGCGAGAATATACGCCATTGTCAAAAATGTGGTAATACCCGCAATAATCTCGGTTTTAACCGTTGTAACCGAACTATCCAGTCCGAATAATCGTTTGAGCATAGCAGTAAATTATTTTGTTTTACTCTTCTTGTTCAGGATATCGAAGGCGTATGTTGCACCCACTCGAATTTGATGGTATGGCCAATCGATAAAACCTACCTGATGCGATAGGCGCAACGACAAATCTCCTATGCGGTAGGAGAGGTTTGTTTTCAGTGTCATGGGGCGGTCGCCATCGCGCTCCCAACCTACATAACCTCCGTAGCAGGTGTCTATCGTGAAATTCTTGATGGTGTAGGCAAGCAACAAGCCATACATCACAGCATCGTTCTGTCGTCCTGTGCCCGTCTGCCAGCAGAGGAAACCGCCACTTGCCGCCACGCGAAGAGTTCCGCAATCCCCCCCCCTCGAAAGATTGAATTCTCTACCTATTGCAGCATCGAAGAAGTAACCCGGAGCATCGTAGCAACGACCCTTGGCAAATTGGTTTGCCGAGGCTGTTTTCAACGCTGCACGCGCCGTAATATCGACATGGTGTCGCTCCTGCGAGAGAATGCGGATATCTGCCGAAATATAGACATCGCCCGAGTCCATACCCTGCAAGTCGTTTGTATTGTAGGGTGCAGGGAGTCGGCGCAGAGCGTTCAACGCAGCCGAAGTGTGAAAGTACTCGAATATCGGCATCCACACCGTAAGGTTAGCCTTTGGCGTAAATAGTGGAATTGTCAATTTGGCGAACAAGTCACCCGTGATATCGTCCGATACGCGCCCTGTGGTTGTGCCGAGAAAGCAGTCGCCGTACAACTCCAACTTCAACTCCGAAGAGGTGCGACCATCGAGCATATCGGGTACGGGAAAGGTGTTAGGACCAAAGTATGCGGGTGCAATCTTACTTGGAATGGAGAGGTTTGGTTGTTCGATATTGGTCTGCGCATGCGCCGTTGCACCAAGAATCAGCGCAACGAAAAGTAGTAGATATTTCACAAACGGTATCCTCATTTTCGTCACAAAGGTAATAATATCGGTCGAGAAACAAAACCTTGTTTCTGATTTTTTCGGAAAATGTTATTTCTTCTCTCTTTTCTGCGATTTATGGCGCGATAATCAAACTTTTTTTTGTACCTTTGTCGGTCGCAGCGGATTGTTGCGAAAAGATAACGAATTAACAAAGACTTGGATACAGAGGAAAAATTATGAAAAAAGAGTGGAATGATGTTCGTGAATTTCACGAGAAGTTCGGACATCCGGTTGCAGAACAGCCAGTTATGATAGCGAAGAAGCGTGCTTTGTCGCGTGCCAAGTGGATGAACGAGGAGGTTGCCGAGTTCCTTATCGCAGAGGATATCTACGAGCAGGCTGATGCGATGATCGACCTTATGTACTTCGCACTCGGCACAATGGTCGAGATGGGCTTGGAGGCTGACGAGTTGTTCGATATCGTACAGAAGGCGAATATGGCTAAGTTGTGGCCTGACGGAAAGCCGCACTACAACCCAAAGGATAACAAAGTTATCAAGCCTGAGGGTTGGGAGGACCCTGCACCGAAGATTAAGGCATATATCGACTCGGTGATTGCTGCGAAGGCTAAATAATAAAATGGCAATTTCTGTCGTTTTGGAGGTATGAGTATCGTTGTTGAGGTTATAGCGGAGTATTTGCAGAACAATCGCAGATTGGTTGTTCCTGCCTTCGGAGCCTTTATGGTGAAGGAGTCGGGCGAAAGACTCTTTTCCGACCTATTGCGCACGGACGATGGGGTACTTGCATCGCTGTTGCGAGAGAGAGGTCTCAACGAGATGGAGGTTGCCGTAACTATCGACCGCTTCATTTTCGAGATGCGCCACAACTTGGAGCAGTATGGCTATTGTCGTTTGGGTGATGTCGGAACGCTGCGTTTGGAGCCCGATACAAAGGTCTTGAAACTCTATCCGCCTGTATATGGCGAACTGCCAAAGCAGAAGCCGTATGTCCCACAACCAGTAAAAGACGAGAGACAAGAGACGAGAGACGAGAGAGGGGTTGCGCAGGAGCAGACAGTTGAAACCTCTAATCTCCCTAAAATCCCTAACACCCCTAAAAAATCAACTTCTGTCGCCAAACCTCGCAAGAAGTTCGACTTTGTGATGGTTGTGGCGGTGGTGATTTTGGTGGCTGCATTGGTGGCAATCGGCTATGGCTGGTATGTCTCCAACCTTACCATGGCAGACGATGACGCGGCGATGGACGCTCTTCGTGTTACACCCGGACAGATTGTAAATGAATAGAACGAAAAATGGATAATAACGCTTTATTATCGGTAAAACAACGCTTCGGCATTATTGGCAACTCCCCGCTTCTGAATAGGGCGTTGGAGGTTGCTTTGCGTGTTGCGCCGACCGATTTGACCGTTCTCGTAACGGGCGAAAGCGGTGTCGGCAAGGAGTTCTTTCCGCAGGTTATCCACGCCCACTCGGCGCGTAAGCACAATAAATATGTCGCAGTAAACTGCGGTGCTATTCCCGAAGGAACTATCGACTCGGAGTTGTTCGGTCATGAGAAGGGCGCATTTACGGGTGCTATCGATGCTCGTAAGGGCTACTTCGAGGAGGCTGACGGGGGAACTATTTTCCTCGATGAGGTGGGCGAACTGCCACTGGCTACACAGGTGCGCCTGTTGCGAGTATTGCAGACGGGCGAGTTTATGCGTGTAGGCTCGGCAAAGGTGCAGAAGACCAATGTGCGCGTGGTGGCTGCGACCAACTCCAACCTGATGAAGGCTATTGCCGATGGTCGTTTCCGCGAGGATTTGTACTATCGATTGAAT
>JAZRJD010000095.1:0-8263 GCA_045645625.1 Alistipes sp. | reverse complement strand
AAGCACGCATCCTTAAATCTTGGGAACGTGTTAACGAAGCTTTCGAATCACAAGAAATCATCACAGGATACGTTAAATGTCGTACCAAAGGTGGTCTTATCGTTAACGTATTTGACAACATCGAAGCCTTCTTACCAGGATCTCAAATCGATGTTAAGCCTATCCGCGACTACGATGTATATGTTGACAAGACTATGGAGGTCAAGGTTGTTAAGATCAATCAGGAGTACCGCAATGTTGTCGTTTCGCACAAGGCTCTTATCGAGGCTGAGTTGGAGGCACAGAAGCAGGTTATCATGTCGAAGTTGGAGAAGGGTCAGATCTTGGAGGGTGTTGTTAAGAACATCACTTCGTATGGCGTATTCATCGACCTCGGTGGCGTTGATGGTCTTATCCACATCACAGACCTTTCGTGGGGTCGCGTAAGCCACCCAGAGGAGGTTGTAGCACTCGACCAGAAGTTGCAGGTTGTTATCATCGACTTCGATGAGACCAAGAAGCGTATCGCTCTCGGTTTGAAGCAACTCACTGCTCACCCATGGGAGTCGCTTGACGCAAACTTGAATGTTGGCGACACCGTTAAGGGTAAGGTTGTTGTTATGGCTGACTACGGCGCATTCGTTGAGATTGCTCCGGGCGTAGAGGGTCTTATCCATGTATCGGAGATGTCGTGGAGCCAGCACTTGCGTTCGGCTCAGGACTTCATGAAGGTAGGTGACGAGGTTGAGGCAGTAGTTTTGACTCTCGACCGCGAGGAGCGCAAGATGTCGCTCGGCATCAAGCAACTCACCGCTGATCCATGGGAGAACATCGAGACTAAGTACCCTGTTGGCACAAAGTGCACTGCAAAGGTACGCAACTTCACCAACTTTGGTGTATTCGTAGAGATCGAGGAGGGTATCGATGGTTTGATCCACATCTCTGATCTCTCGTGGACCAAGAAGGTTAAGCACCCGGGAGAGTTCACACAGGTAGGTGCCGACATCGAGGTTGTAGTTCTCGAAATCGACAAGGAGAATCGCCGTTTGAGCCTTGGTCACAAGCAGTTGGAGGAGAATCCTTGGAACGAGTTTGAGCAGCAGTACGCTCTCGACTCTGTACACGCAGGTACCGTTGTAGAGTTGACCGACAAGGGCGCAGTAGTATCGCTCGGCGAGAACATCGAGGGCTTTGCACCTGCTCGTCAGTTGGTTAAGGAGGACGGCTCGACAATCAAGAAGGGCGAGACCGCAGACTTCAAGGTTATCGAGTTCTCGAAGGCTACAAAGCGTATCACTTTGTCGCACACTCGTATCTTCGAGGAGGCAAAGCGTGCAGAGGTAGCAGCCGAGAAGGCTAGCCGCAAGGCAGCAGCCGAGGAGACAAAGTCTTCGGTTAAGAAGATTCAGCAGTCGGTAGAGAAGACCACTTTGGGTGATATCGCCGGTCTTGCAGAGTTGAAGGCTCAGTTGGAGAAGAAATAATCCGATCCATATTTAAGAGTGGGGCTGTTCGGTAGAGATACCGCAACAGCCCTTCTCTATTTTACATAACTATCTGCTCGATAATAGGATTTTTCATATTATTTTACAACTTTGTGGTCGGAGAACTATTACTAACACAAATTCAATAATAAATGAAGAGGTTTTTTACTATTTCGGCTATCTCTGCCATACTATCTTTGACAGGTAATTATTAAGGGTGAGGCGCAGAATACACAGGCTCTCTACGATACAGGGCGTAATTGCGCTACGACAACATTGGAGATGTTCCGCCCCGATGGTGGCGGTAGCACCTATTTCTTTGTCGATTTCGACTATGCACCCAAGAGCATCGGAGCCTATTGGGAGATTTCGAGCGAGTTGAACTTTTGGCAAAATAGTACCGTGCCTTGGCTCTCGGTACATTTGGAGTATAACGGAGGATTGAACAATACCGCAGGCTCGTTCAATAATGCCTTTTTTGGGAGGTTTGACCTATTCGGGGCACTCCAAGGATTTCAGCAAGACTTGGTCGCTGTCGGCTATGTATAAGGTTATTCCGGGTACGATTGGGCTCAATGGCAAGCAAGATATTCACAACTTCCAGATTACGGGAGTGTGGGGCATCAAGTTCGCCAAGGGTTGGTGTAGTTTCAGTGGTTTCATCGACTTTTGGCGCGAGGCACGACCATGGCAGGGCGCCGAGTATATTCTCCTCGCCGAGCCTCAATTTTGGGTAAATCTCGACCGTATCAAGGGCTGGGACAAGGTACACCTCAGCATTGGTGGCGAGGTGGAGTTGTCGAACAACTTTGTAAGAAAGGGCTTTGCCGCAATGCCTGCCGTAGGTCTTAAATGGACATTTAAGTAGAAGAAATAATTTGCAAAATAGATATGGGCTGTCGCAACTTTTCGGTTGGACAGCCCATATCTTGTGTAGATAGGTAAGTTCCGAGGATTATATCGTCTGAAACTCCTCTTTGGTTACGCCACATACGGGGCATACCCAATCCTCTGGAATATCCTCAAATGGTGTACCCGGTGCGATACCACTATCGGGATCGCCAACCTCTGGGTCATAAACCCACGCACATACGGTGCAGATGTATTTTTTCATGGTATACTTATTGGTTAATTGGTTATGTTATTGCTCTAATTTAACTTCCTTTTTCTCGCGATATTCTACCGCGTTTACAAATCTACCCACCCCCAAACCCCCTCCGAGGAGGGGACTTGGTCGCAGACTTAGTCTGCTCCGAGTACTGTAAAAATTGTTCCTGCGTTGTGTTTTTCTACCGAAAAACGGGATTTTAAAATTATTTTTTCACCTCTATCTTCTAACTCCTAACCAAGAAGTGGTTTATCTTACCGCTATCTCCGAAGAGGCGATAAGATTCCCGTCCATATAGAGTTCAACCTTGTAGGTACCAGGGATAAAGCCACTGCCCTTGTAGTAGATGCTTACATCGAGGTCCTCGTTTTGGTAATCTACCTCACGCGATGCAGAGTAGCCCTTCTTCGAGCCTTGGTAGGCGAATGTAGGCATTGCATCGGTCGAGAGTAGATAGCCATCAGGCGAGGTGATGCAGAGGTATATCTCGCGATTGCCAGTCTTTGCCAACTCGTTAGCTCCTACGGTGAAATCCACACGCAAGGTGGCAGCATTCTTCACACGCGAGATAATTTTGTCGTTGGCGTTCAGTGCCACGAGGGTAATATCGCGGGCGCGGAGCACCGAGCCCTGCTGTACCTTGTTCTGCAACTCCGAAGCACGCTCCTCGGCAACATCGGCACGAAGATTGGCGGTCGAAATCTCCTTGCGGAGCGAAACATTCTCGGCGGAAACCTTCTTGTTGATGGTGTTGAGCGAGTCAATCTGACGAAGATAGTTCTTCATCACGGCACGCAGTGTTCCCACCTCCTTCTGATAAGCCTTCAACTTATTGTAATTGAAGCGGCGTTCGCGTTTGAGTTGCTCTACCATCTCGGTAGCCTTCTGCAACTGCGCAGCGATAGTGTCGTTCTGGTACTTCAAGTTGTCGTACTCGTTAATCAGCGATGTGAGATTGTTTTGAATAGTATCCCTATCTGCCTGCAACAGAGCGTAATCCTCCTGCTGCTGGCGGTTGAGATTGAAGTACAGAACCGACAATCCCGCCAAGATGATAGCCAACAAAATAATCACTACGCGATAGCCTCGAAGCGACTTCTTGACCGCCTCGTTCTCCTCTTTTTCGTAGTCGTAACCCTCCTCGGGGTTGTATTCGTATTTGTTCTCCTCCATAGTTTTGAGATATTTTTTTGCAAATATAATACTTTTTTGGCTTTTAGCCATTAGCCGTTAGCCATTGGCTATTTTATTTTGCTCGACAATGGGTATTTCAAACCTTCATATCGGCGAAGGTAGGCTCTAATCTCGCCAACTCGCACAGGCGAAGCCAACATTACGGGAATTTTGTTCTCATCGTTGGTTATCCAGATAAAGAACTCCGTGCCATCGGTAAACGAAAACTCCTCCGAGGAGCCTATCGTGCAGGCAAACTTCATCGTATCAAACCTGCCCAACTTCGGCACCTTCAACTCTTCGCGACCGATATAGCGGTAGCGGAGGTGGCGAATGGTATCCTCCAACACCATATCGAGCCGGCGATGTTCCCCCTCGAGGAACGACTCCAAATCGACCGAACGAAGGTTGAAATAGAGCGATACGGCGTCCATGCTCTCGGGAGTCAGATTCATCGTCTTTTCGCGCGGTTTGTTTTTGCGCTTCTGCGACCAAGTGTGCACCTTCATCGAGTCCCAATCGTAGCGGTAGTGGCTACGGAAGGTGTATTTATCCTCCTTCAAGTCGCTCTCGAAACGCTGTGTGCGCAGTGTCTGCTTATCCACCCAAATATCGTAGGTGTCGTCCATGTCAAAAAACCAACGAAAAAAAGGCAAGGTGCGACCATTCCCCGTTACGCGATATACCTCCTTATTGTTGAGGGTGTCGAGTCGTGTCGATACCATAACCTCGCCCGCCTCGATATTCGGCACCAACTTGGCACGATAGGCGGCACGATAGTACAACACTTCGCCCTCCTGAAAGAGCTGCGCCGAGGCTGTCGCTACCCCTGCAACGAGGAGTAGCGCAAAAATCGCGCCTTTTATATATCTGTCTACACTTTGCATATCTTTCAAACGGATGTGTCGCAAAATTATTATGAAATCTCCGAGAAATCGGTCTTGTGTTCAGGGGCATAGCGGTCACGCAACTCGCGCAGGGCGAGATGGTCGGAGTGCGACAACTCGGCATCGACACCGAGCAGTGCTATCGCCAACTCCTGCGCCAACTGCAAAATCTGGTTGTCGTAGGTCGGATTGGCAATTTTGAGGTCGAAAGCCTCGCCACTCTGCATTGTGCCGTTGATATCGCCAGCACCTCGCAACTTCAAATCGAGTTCCGCCAATTCGAAACCATCGGTCGTCTGGCACATCGCCTCCAAGCGTTTGCTCGACTCCTTCGACAACTTCTCGTCAGACATCAGCACGCAGTAGGATTGCTCCGAGCCACGACCTACACGACCTCGCAACTGGTGCAGTGCCGCCAAGCCGAAACGCTCTGCCGACTCGATAACGATAACCGTAGCATTAGGCACATCGACACCCACCTCAATAACCGAAGTGGCAACCAAGATATCAGCCTGCCCGTTTTTGAACTCCTCCATCGCCTGCTGCTTCAAGTCGGGCTTCATCTTGCCGTGACAAACGGCAACTTTGTATTTCGGCAGTGGAAAATCGCGCACAATAGCCTCGAAACCCTCCTGCAACGAGAGATAGTCCATCTTCTCAGACTCTTTGATAAGGGGATATACCACATAAATCTGCCGTCCGCGCTCAATCTGTTGGCGCATAAAATTCTGCAACGACAATCGCCCCGACTCGTAGTAGTGGTAGGTCTTAATCGGCTGACGACCGGGAGGTAAGCCCTTGATTATCGAGACATCGAGGTCGCCATAGAGCGTCATCGCAAGCGTTCGCGGAATCGGTGTTGCGGTCATCACAAGGATATGTGGTGGTTGCGCATTTTTGGTCCACAACCGAGCCCTCTGCTCCACGCCGAAGCGGTGCTGCTCATCGATAATCACAAGTCCGAGGTTCGAAAACTGCACCCTATCCTCAATCAAGGCGTGCGTTCCCACCAAAATATCTATCTTGCCCGCCTCCAAAGCGGCTAAAATCTCTCGGCGCTCCTTTGTCTTTGTTGTTCCCGTCAAGATTGCGATGCGCACCGGCACACCCTCGCACATCTTCGAGAGGGTTGCGTAGTGCTGGCGTGCCAAAATCTCGGTCGGCACCATCATACACGATTGGAAGCCATTGTCGCCCGCCAAGAGCATTGACAACAACGCCACAACTGTCTTTCCGCTGCCCACATCGCCCTGCAACAAGCGATTCATCTGCACGCCCGACACCGTATCTTTGCGAATATCGCGCACCGCCTGCTTCTGTCCTTCGGTCAAATCGAATGGTAACTTCGTATGGTAGAAGGTGTTGAACTTATCACCCACCTTCGGGAAGTAGAAGCCATCTCTGCGCCCCGTACGCTCCGAACGGCGAGCCTGAATGTTCAGTTGAATACCGAACAACTCATCAAATTTGAGTCGGTATTGCGCCTGCTTTAACTTTTCGGGCGACTGCGGAAAGTGGATATTGTAGAGTGCCTCTTCGAGCGGCATCAAGCCATACTTACGCACAATATAGTCGGGCATATAGTCGTGGATATGGTTGCGCACAACGCCCCACAACGAGCAGACGATATTGTATAACCCCTTTCCGCCGAGTGTGGTCGAGAGTTTTTCGGTCGTGGAGTAGATACCCTGCAAGCCACTCTCCACCTTTCGCGAGAGTGCCTTTTCGACAATTTCGATTTCGGGGTGCACCATCGAAAACTCGCCACGGAAGAACGATGGGCGACCAAAGACGATATATTCACGATTAGGCTCGATAATCTTCTCAATCCACTTTATACCACGAAACCAGGTGAGTTCAACACGCCCTGTGTCGTCAACGGCATATACCGAGAATCGTTGCTTGCGCCCCTCACCGGCGAAAGATTTGCCCACTACGCGAACACGCAGCTGGATATACGCGGAGGCGTTATCCTCGGTCACTTCGCGCACTTTGTAGGTGCGTGAACGGTCGATATAGCGGAATGGGAAGTGGTAGAGCATATCACGCATAGTTACGATGCCAAGTTCCTTTTCGAGCAACTTGGCACGCACCTCGCCTACACCCTGCACAAACTTTATCGAATTATCGAGCATACTTCCCATAATGCAAAGATAATAAAAAGTTGAGAGTTAAGAGTTGAGAGTTAAGAGTTTTTTTTATCTTTGCAATATGAATCTAACAAAATACATACGCAGAGCAAGCCACGAGGTCAGAATTGGCACTACCATAATTGGTGGCGACCGTCCGATTGCGGTGCAGTCGATGACAAACACTGCGACTGCCGATGTTGAGGCAAGTGTGGCGCAAATCGAGCGCATTGCCGATGCAGGTGCGCCCATCGTACGCCTTACGGCACAGGGCAAAAAAGAGGGCGAGGCACTTGCCGACATCACAAAGCAGGTACGCCAAGATGGCTACGACACCGCCATTGTTGCCGATATTCACTTCGTACCCGAGATTGCATCTATCGCCGCCGAGGCGGTCGATAAGGTGCGCATCAACCCCGGCAACTACCGCACAAGCGGTGGCGAGTTGGAGGCGTTAATCGAGAAGTGTCGCAAGCGTGGTGTGGCATTGCGCATAGGTGTAAATCACGGCTCATTGGCGAAACATATTATCGACCGTCTCGGCGACACCCCTGCCGGAATGGTCGAGTCGGCAATGGAGTTTTTGCGTATCTGCGTCAAGGAGAATTTCGACCAAGTCGTAGTGTCGATGAAGTCGAGCAACACCCGCGTTATGGTACACGCCTACCGCCTTTTGGTCGAGGCTATGGAGCGCGAGGGTATGGCATTTCCTATCCACCTCGGCGTAACCGAGGCGGGCAATGGCATCGAAGGCAGAATAAAGAGTGCCGTGGGTATTGGCGCTCTCTTGGCAGATGGCGTGGGCGACACTATCCGTGTTTCGCTGACCGAGGCGCCCGAAAATGAAGTTCCTGTGGCGCAGATGTTGGTCGACCATTTCCAAAATCGCGAGGGCGAATTTGAGGTTTTACACCCTGAGCGTTACTCCCCAACCGAGTATCGTCGCCGCACCTCGGCTCCGATTGTTGCGCACAGCGAGATTACCGATGAATATATAGTGGTCGATGCTGTAAGCGAGAACCCTACCGCCGAGTGGCGTGCAGCAATTCTCAATGCCGACCACGACAAACCCGTTGTTATCCGCCGCCACTACGAGGGCTCTGCCGAAGATGTTGCCGTGCGTGCCGCAGCCGATATGGGACAGTTGCTGCTCGATGGTTTGACAGATGGTGTATGGATTGATGCACCGCAGATTGCAGAGGAGGAGTTGCACCGCATTGAGTTGATGATTTTGCAGGCTTCGCGTGCGCGATTCTCGCAGACGGAGTATATCGCCTGTCCTTCGTGCGGTCGTACCTTATATAATATAGAGCAAGCATTGGCGGATATCAAGGCTCGCACCTCGCACCTGAAAGGGTTGAAGATTGGCGTTATGGGCTGCATCGTCAATGGTCCGGGCGAGATGGCCGATGCCGACTATGGCTATGTCGGTGCTGGCGCAGGTCGCATTTCGCTCTACAAGGGCAAGGAGTGTGTCGAGCGCAATATCCCGCAGGAGGAGGC
>JAZRJD010000094.1:0-25999 GCA_045645625.1 Alistipes sp. | reverse complement strand
ACATTAAAAGTGTTGTGCTCTACCTGCTGAGCTACGGATTCATCGTTCCAAATAGGAGTATATCCGTTTTTGGTGGTGCAAATGTATAAATTATTTTTGTTATAGCAAAATTTATTTCGCTTTTATCGCAAAAATGTTGTTTTATTCGCAGAAATACACAATATATTACCTCCATTTTATCTTTACGGATTATTTTACTATATTTGCACAGTTTATCCTTAAAAGGATAAAATTAGTGTCAAAAAGTAGATAATAGAGATTATATGAAAGGTTTTACACCTACTGACTACAAGTTGCTATGCGTGGCGACAGGTGAGGAGTTCGAAGATAATGGTTGGTCGCTCGACTGTCCCACTTGCGAAAAACCTTCGCTTATTCGTGCGCAATATGCTAAGAAGCAGTTGACCGTTTACGATGACAAAGGGCTCTACAAATATCGTGATTGGTTGCCGATGAAACGCATGCTCCATTGCGAGGCAACGCATACGACATACAAGAGTGAGGGGTTAGCCAAAGCGCTCGGTTTGGAGAATCTCTACATCACCTTCAATGGCTATTTCCCCGAAAAAGGGGCGACAATGACTACTTGCTCATTCAAGGAGACCGAGGCGTATAGTGTTTGCGCCCGTACTGATGCCGACAACGAGAAGGTTTTGGTTGTTGCTTCGGCGGGAAACACAGCAAGAGCATTTGCAAAAGTATGTTCCGAAAATAATATAAAGCTTCTTTTGGCTGTACCAGAAGATAATCTTGATGCGCTTTGGTTCGATGCTCCGTTGAACGACTGTGTGAAGTTAATTTCGTGCGCCAAGGGCGGCGATTATTTCGATGCTATCCATCTGAGTAATTTGGCATTAAAGTCTCCAATGTTCTACGCCGAGGGCGGTGCAAAGAATATCGCTCGCCGCGATGGTATGGGTACAACCGTATTGTCGGCGGTTACAACCATTGGTCGTATTCCCGACTACTATTTTCAAGCAGTTGGCAGTGGAACGGGCGCGATTGCTGCATGGGAGGCAAATATGCGCTTAATCGAAGATGGTCGCTACGGAACAAATCTGATGCGACTGATGGTGTCGCAGAATGCACCATTTGTACCGATGTACGATGCTTGGCGTGCCGACTCGCGCGCAATGTTGCCTTACGATGACAATAACGCGCGCCGCGATGCTGCGATTATCGATGCGAAGGTACTCTCTAACCGCAAACCGCCATACAGCATTGCAGGAGGTTTATACGATGCGTTGAAGGCGACTGGCGGCAATGTGTTGCAGGCGACAAACTTGCAAGCACAGAAGGCTGCGCGTCTATTCCAGCAGACCGAGGGTATTGATATCCATCCTGCTCCTGCGGTGGCGTTGGCTACCCTTATCAAGGAGGTGCAGGCTGGTCGTATCGACCGTAAGGCTACTATTATGCTCAATATTACGGGTGGTGGCGAGGCTCGTTATAAGGCCGACAAGGAGATATTCTATCTCAAACCGAGCCATATATTCTCGCTTACGCCCGAAGTCGAGGATGTAGTGGCAAAATGCGAAGAATTATTTAATAAGTAGGATAAATCTCAACTTTTAACTTCTCTTATCGTGTATCCAATAAAATTTAGACCACAATTTAAAGAGAGAATTTGGGGAGGAGAGCGCCTTCTCGAAATAAAAAAAGGTCTCTATTCACGCTCGGTGGACAGGTCGAAAGCCTATGGCGAGAGCTGGGATATTTCGGGTGTCAAAGGCTCGATATCGAAGGTTGCAAACGGATTCCTTAAAGGCAACAACTTGCAGGAGATTATCGAGGTCTATATGGGCGAACTCGTGGGCGATGAGGTTTTCGAGCAATTTGGCTTGGAGTTTCCTCTGTTAATAAAGTATCTCGATTGCAACGACACCCTTTCGGTGCAGGTACACCCTAACGACGAGTTGGCAGCCGAGCGCCACGGCTCGTTCGGCAAGACCGAGATGTTGTATATCGTCGATGCAGAGGAGGGCGCAGTGATATATCTCGGCTTTAAGAACAAGAATGTCACACGCGAGGAGTATATCCGAGCCGTTGCCGAGGGTACGATAGCCGATATTTTGCAGGTTGTACCTGTTAAGAAGGGCGATGTATTCTTTATCCCTGCCGGCACGGTTCACGCTTTGGCAAAGGGGTTGAATGTGATTGAAATTCAGCAAACCTCGGATATAACCTACCGCATTTTCGACTGGAACAGAGTCGATAGCGAGGGTAAGTCGCGCGAGTTGCACACCGCATTGGCGGTCGATGCTATCGACTTCGAGTCGGGTGTCGAGGAGTGTCGCCGTGCCTACACTGCCACAGTAAATAAAGAGGTTAATATCGTTGATTGCGAGTTCTTTAAGACCGATATACTCGTAGTAGACGGCACTGTCGAGTTGGAGTATCACAAGCGCGACTCGTTCACTATCTATATGTGTATCGAGGGCGATGTAAAGGTTACTATGGACGGTGAACTTACCGAAACGCTTCGCACTGGCGAAGTGATGCTTATTCCAGCCGTTGCAGGCGAGGTTGTAATCGAGGGTAAGGCACAAATCCTCGCAAGCCACTTGTAGTATGAGAGAGTGGTTTAATCTTGCAAGACGCTCCATCTGTGCTGGTCTGTTGATTGGCTGTGGCGGTTTTGTCTATACGATGACGGGAGGCGTTGTCGGAGCATTCCTCTTTGCCTTCGGACTCTTTGGCGTGTTGTACGGCAAGTGGGCTTTGTATACGGGCTATGCAGGCTCGTTTGTTTGGCGCGAGGCGAAGGACTGGGGAAGATTGTTCTATATCCTTGCAGGCAATTGGGTTGGCGTTATGGCGTTGGCACTTATCGCTTTGGTATCGAACGAGGCGGTTGTCGAGCAGTATACCGCAATAGCGCAGAAGATTGTGGCGGACAGACTCTCTTCGGAGTGGTGGCAGTTGGTTATTCGCGGCATTGGCACAGGCTTTATTATGGAGATTGCGGTGCGCTACGGTCGTAAACAGAAGTGGGCTACCGTACTGCTTGGCGTGCCGGTCTTTATCCTCTGCGGACTCCCCCACTGCGTTGCCGATATCTACTACTACGGCATTGATTGGTTTGTAAACGGAGGCTCATACTTAAACTTCCTTGCACCTTGGTCGGCAGCCATTGTCGGTAACTTGGTAGGTTGCAATGTTCCGCGACTGCTTACGGTGAAGGATAAACATTAAAAAGAGAGAAACTATAATAATATATGGCAAGAAAACGAGGACCACACCCTTTTATCGAGGGGTTGGAGATTACGACATTAGCAGCCGAGGGTAAGGCTATGGGACACCACGAAGGCGTGGTTGTATTTGTGCCGATGACCGTACCGGGCGATATTGTAGATGTACAGATTACGAAACAGCACCGCCGTTTTATGGAGGGCCGAGTAGTAAACTTCGTACACAAATCGGAGAAGCGTTGCGAGCCCGTATGTAAGCATTTCGGCATCTGCGGAGGTTGCAAGTGGCAAAATCTCCCATACCAAACCCAACTCAACTACAAGACACAGCAGGTCTGCGACCAACTCGTTCGCATAGGCAAACTCGATATTCCCGAAGTGCGCCCGTGTCTTGGCTCGGAGCAACAACTCTACCACCGCAATAAGATTGAATACACCTTCGCTGACCGCCGTTGGCTCACCTACGAGGAGATTGCCCAGCAGGGCGATATTGCGGCTGCACCTGCGCTCGGATTCCATATCCCGAATATGTTTGACAAGATTCTCGATATCGAGGAGTGTCACTTGCAGGCTTCGCCATCGAACGAGATTCGCAACTTCATTAAGGCATTCTGCATTGAGCATGACTATTCGTTCCACAATGCCCGTGCGCACGAGGGTTTGATGCGCGGAATTATCCTCCGCACCGCCTCTACGGGCGATATTATGCTGACGATAATCTTCAACGAGAATGACAAAGAGCGTATCTCTGCACTTTTCGATGCGGTCTTGGCGGAGTTTCCGCAGATTACCTCGGCGATATATTTCATCAACGAGAAATGGAACGACTCGACAGGCGACCTTACGCCTATCTGCTACGCCGGTAAGGACCACATTATGGAGGAGATGGAGGGCTTGCAGTTTAAGGTCGGTCCAAAATCGTTCTACCAGACCAACTCCAAGCAGGCGTACGAACTCTATAAGGTTACGCGCGAGTTTGCCGACCTCCGCGAGGGCGATACACTCTACGACCTCTATACGGGTACGGGAACGATTGCGAACTTCTGCGCTGCGCGTTGTAAGAGGGTTGTCGGCATCGAGTATGTGCCCGAGGCTATCGAGGATGCGAAGATTAACTCGGCGATTAACGGCATCGAGAATACTGTGTTCTATGCTGGAGATATGAAGAAGGTATTGAACAACGACTTTATCGCCAAGAATGGTCGCCCCGATGTGATTATCTTGGACCCTCCGCGTGCGGGAGTCGATGAGCCTGTTATCGATGTAATTTTGAATGCAGCACCGGAGCGCATTATCTATGTTAGTTGCAACCCTGCAACACAGGCACGCGACCTTGCACTGATGAGCAAGATGTATCGCGTAGTGGCAGTGCAGCCGGTCGATATGTTCCCACACACCCACCATGTCGAGAATGTGGTGAAGTTGGAGAAGATATAAATGTTTTTTTATAGACGATAAACTGCTGAGTAGATTTTATTTCTGCTCGGCAGTTTTGCTTTTAGCCATTGGCTTTTTAGGATTTATATGAGGCTGACTTACTCCCTTGATAGGAGGTGCAATTCAGGAAATTACTTAATAGGAGGCGTAGTCTTGCAACTACTTGATAAGATAGTTTTAGGCGCAAATCCTATCTTGCTGATTTATCAGCAATTCCTATCATAGACTCAGCCCACATCTCCCATAAGGGAACCTCGCTCCGCCTCTTATCACTCATATCTTTTGTCCCTCTGTTTTATGGTGACAGAACCTTGTCTTCTTTTTTATCTGACACCCATAACAAAAAAAGAGCGAGAAAAAATCTCGCTCCAATTCTTGTCTAAACGCTAAAAGACTATTTTGCCTTTGTCGAGCAGTATAGGCAACGATACACGCCTCCATCGGTTAGGGTGAATTTGTAATTAACATTCTCGTTGTTGCAAATACACTTGCGGTTAGGACAGGTCAAGCCTTCAACCTCCATTGCATCGTGATTGTGGAGTGGTTCTTTGTCCTCCTCAGCCCACTTTAACAGCGTGTACATCAGTGCCATACGCACAAATTTACCATTTTCCACCTGACGGAAATATGCTGCGCGAGGGTCGGCGTCTACCTCTTTCGTAATCTCGTTTACACGAGGCAGTGGGTGCAGTACTGCCATCTTCTCCTTTGCCAAAGCCATCTTCTCGGCATCGAGAACAAAGCAATCCTTCACGCGGTCGAACTCCTCTTCATCGAGGAAGCGCTCCTTCTGTACGCGAGTCATATATAGCACATCTAACTCGCCCATAACCTCTTCAAGCGAAGATACCTCGCGGTACTCTACGCCGTTGCGGTCGCAGACATCGTGCTTTATGTAGTCAGGCAGGCGCAACTCATCGGGCGCAATAAGAACGACCTTTGTACCCTCGTAGCGCGATAACGCCTTAATCAACGAGTGAACGGTACGACCAAAGCGAAGGTCGCCGCAGAAGCCGATTGTGAGGTTATCCAAGTGCCCCAACTCGCGAGTAATCGTGAGCAGGTCGGTCAAGGTCTGCGTTGGGTGTGCGTGTGAGCCATCACCTGCATTGATAATAGGCACACGCGATACATTTGTTGCTGCGAGTGGCGCACCCTCGATATGGTGGCGCATAGCGATAATATCGGCAAAGCAACCCACTACGCGCACGGTATCCTCTACCGTCTCGCCCTTGCTGACAGACGAAGAGTTGGCATCGGAGAAGCCGAGTACATTGCCACCCAACTCCATCATCGCTGAGGTAAAACTCAAACGAGTACGAGTTGAAGGCTCATAGAAGAGTGTCGCCAACTTCTTGCCCTTGCAAACTTCGCTATACTTTGCGCGGTTGGCGATAATATCTTGTGCCAAAGCAACAATCTCATCAGTCTCCTGACGAGTTAAATCTGTCGGGTCTATTAAGTGCTTCATTTGAAATTAAAAATTAAGAAATAAGAATTAAAAATTAGTTGTTGTTGCAGTAATGAAATATAATTTTTAATTTTTCATTTTTAATTATGAATTTGGATTATTTAATCCAACTCTCGTCGCTTGGGTTATTGCGGAAGGCGAGGATGCGCTCTTTCCACTCTGGAGCGATATATCCCTCCTCGGCTGCAACCTCTACGAGTGCGTCGAGATTCGAGAGCGAGTAGTTTTTGGTGTTTGCCGCCTCAATGCGCTCCACACCACGCTTCATTCCGTAGGTGAAGATGCTGACAATACCCAAGACATCTGCTCCTGCCTCGCGCAAAGCATCTACAACCTCGATGCATGAGCCACCGGTCGAAATCAAATCCTCGACAACAACGACCTTCTGTCCCTTCTCCAACTTACCCTCGATGCGGTTTGTACGACCGTGGTCCTTCGCGCCACTGCGAACATAGCCCATTGGCAAGTCCAATATAGTGGCAACAATCGCTGCGTGAGCAATACCTGCGGTTGAAGTACCCATCAGCACCTCGCACTCTGGATAGTGCTTTTTTACCAACTCTGCCAAACCTGCCTCTACCTGCTCACGAACACTCGGTGCAGTCAATATAAGGCGGTTGTCGCAGTAGATAGGACTCTTAATGCCGCTCGCCCAAGTAAATGGCTGCTCTGGGCGCAAAAATACGGCGTTAATCGAAAGTAACTCTTTTGCAATTTTCTTCTCCATAGTTGTATCTTTTTTTATTCGTTATTACTCTCCAAGAAACTCTTTGCAGCAACGCTCGTATGCTGCTACTGGATCCTCTGCTGCGGTGATAGGACGACCTACAACGATATAGTCCGAGCCAATCTCACGAGCCTGTGCAGGTGTCATAATGCGCACTTGGTCGTCCTTCGAGCCATCGGCAAAACGAACACCCGGAGTGATAGTGTAAAACTCCTTACCGCAGTGCTCCTTAACGAGTGATGCTTCGAGTGGCGAACAAACCACGCCGTCAAGACCTGCCTCCTTGGCATTCTCGGCATACTTGGCGATGCAGTCGTTGATGGTTGCATCGATAAGCAACTCCTTCTGCATACGCTCCTCGCTGGTCGAGGTGAGTTGAGTTACGGCAATTAACAATGGACGAGTGCCGTCAGCGCGGGTCAGTCCCTCCAAACCTGCACGCATCATATCCACTGTTCCTGCGGCGTGTACATTGCACATATCGACATCGAGGCGAGACAAGACACTCATAGCCTTACGCACGGTGTTCGGAATATCGTGCAGTTTGAGGTCGAGGAAGATTTTGTGACCACGCTCCTTAATCTCGCGAACAATCGCAGGTCCTTCGGCGTAGAACAACTCCATGCCAATCTTTACGAAAGGTTTGCGACCTGTAAACTTATCCAAAAACGAGAGCGTCTGCTCTTTGCTGCTGAAATCGCACGCAATAATCACATCTTTTGCCATAACTTATTATCTTTTATTCAATTACTCCAATTATATCACTTAATTTCTCTATACCGAGTCGTTCCATTACATACGGCAACTCTTCGATAATCTCCTTGCAGGCGTATGGGTTACGCAAATTCTCGGCACCCACCTGAACGCCCGTAGCACCTGCCATCATCATCTCGATAACATCTTCTGCCGAACTTACGCCTCCGCAACCGATAACAGGAATTTTAACAGCATGAGCCACCTGATATACCATTCGCACTGCAATTGGGAATATGGCTGCACCCGAAAAACCACCCATCTTATTGGCAATTACGGGCTTTCTGCGAGCGATGTCGATACGCATACCGAGCATTGTGTTGATAAGCGTAATACCGTCAGCACCAGCCTCCTCGCATGCCTTTGCAATAGCCACGATATCGGTAACATTTGGCGACAATTTGATAAATACGGGCTTTGTCGTCACAGCCTTTACCGCTTTTGTAACTGCTGCTGCCGACTCGGGCGAAGTACCAAATGCCATACCTCCGTTATGCACATTTGGGCAGGAGATATTGACCTCCAAAATTGCCACCTGCTCCTCCTTGTCCAACTTCGAGCAACACTCCACATACTCCTCAATCGAGAAGCCGCTGATATTTGCGATAATAGGTTTGCGGAATATCTTGCGCAACTCGGGCAGTTCGTGTGCGATAACCGCATCTACGCCTGGATTTTGCAAACCCACCGAGTTAATCAAACCGCTTGGACACTCGGCAATACGCGGTGTAGGGTTTCCGAAGCGAGCATCGCGAGTAGTGCCCTTGAACGAGATTGAGCCGAGAATGTTAATATCGTAAATCTCCGACATCTCCTTGCCGAAGCCGAATGTTCCACTTGCCGGTATTACGGGGTTGTCGAGTGCTATGCCGCACAACTCAACCGATAAATCTCTTACCATACGACCTCCTCCTTCTTAAATACGGGACCATCTTTGCAGACGCGCTTTGCCCCATTTGTTGTATGAATTGAACAACCCATGCAGATTCCAAAACCGCAACCCATACGCTCTTCGAGCGACACTTCACCACTGATTTCGAGCGAGTTGCAGAGTGCCTTCAACATCGGCAGCGGTCCACACGAATAGAAGTAGTCTGCTTCTACCCCGCTTTCGCGAATGGCATCGGTTACAAAGCCCTTTACGCCCACCGAGCCATCGGCGGTGGCAACGATAACTTTTGCACCCAACGCCTCGAACTCCTCGGCATAGAAAATTTCTGCCTCGGTGTTGAAGCCAAGCACCACCGTTACCTCCTTGCCTCGCGCAATCAAGTCGCGAGTAAGGCGATACAATGGCGGTACGCCTACTCCACCGCCCACAAGAAGCGGTTTTTCGCACTCATACTCCGTGTCGAAGCCATTGCCCAAGCCTGTCAATACATCGAGTTGCGTACCCTCTGCCATTTGTGACATCAGATCGGTACCTTTGCCCACTACCTTATATATAATAGTGAGTTCTCCCTCATCGTAGTTGCAGACCGAGATAGGTCGGCGCAGATACAATCCATCGAGTGCAATCTCTACGAATTGTCCTGCACGAGCAACGCCCGACACATCACCTGCAAGTACCATCTTGTAGATGAGAGGTGTCAGCGCCTCGTTTTTTGTTACGGTTAATATAACTCTCTGCATAGTCTATACCCTGTTACGCCTTGTATTCAGCATCGATAGTCGAAACACCAAGTGTTATCTCCTCCAATACATCGAGCAGTGCGCTCACGGTTTCGAGTGCAGTGATAATCGAAACATTGTTCTCCACCGCTGCATTACGGATATCGTAGCCATCGAGGCGTGTATTGTGCTGATTTACATCGATAGTGTTAATCACATAACTTACATGTCCCTTCGAGAGGCTCTTTACGATATCATCGCTACCATCGCTAATTTTGCGCAACAGACGAGTGCGCAAGCCGTGCTTGCGAAGGAACTCCGCAGTACCTGCCGTAGCCTCCAAGTTGAAGCCGAGGTTGTAGAAGCGGCGAATAAGTGGCAATGCAGCCTCCTTGTCCTTGTCGGCAATGGTCAAGAATACTGTTCCGTAGTTCACAACAGTCATACCCGATGCCTGCAACGACTTGTACAATGCACGAGTGAGCGAGTTGTCGTAGCCGATAGCCTCGCCCGTAGATTTCATCTCAGGCGAGAGGTACGAATCAACACCCTTAATCTTTGCAAACGAGAATGCAGGAGCCTTCACAAAGTGACGCTTACGCTCTACGCCATAAACCTCGGTGATACCCTGCTGTGGCAAGGTCTCGCCCAACATTACGCGCGTTGCAATCTTCGCCATCGGAACATTTGTAGATTTCGAAAGGAATGGTACGGTACGCGATGAACGAGGATTTACCTCAATCACATAGACCTTATCCTCCGAATCTACGATAAACTGGATATTGTAGAGACCGACAATACCAATTGCACGACCAAGTCGCACGGTGTAGTCAATCATCAACTTCTTAACATTGTCGCTCAGCGAGAACGATGGATAGACACTAATCGAGTCGCCCGAGTGAACTCCCGTATGCTCGACATGCTCCATAATACCCGGAATAAAGACATTGCCCTCGCTATCGCAAATAGCATCGACCTCTGCCTCCTTACCCATAATATACTTATCAACCAATACAGGCGAATCCTCGCTCACCTCTACCGCATTGTGCAGGTAGTGTCGCAGAGCCTGCTCGTTGCCGACAATCTGCATTGCGCGACCACCGAGCACGAAACTTGGGCGCACCAATACCGGATAGCCAATCTCGGTAGCAGCGGCAACACCCTCCTCGATATCGGTAACAGCCTTTGCCTTTGGTTGCGGAATGCCAACCTTGCGCATAATAGCCTCGAAGAGTTTTCTGTCCTCTGCATTGTCGATAGCCTCTATTCCCGTACCTACAACCTTTACACCCATCTTTGCGAGTGGTTTTGCAAGATTAATTGCGGTCTGACCTCCGAGCGTTACGATAACGCCATCAGGTTGTTCCAAGCGGATAATGTTCATCACATTCTCCACTGTGAGTGGCTCGAAGTACAACTTATCCGAGATTGTAAAGTCGGTCGAAACGGTCTCAGGGTTGTTGTTGATAATGATAGCCTCGTAGCCCGCCTCGCGGATAGCCCAAATCGAGTGTACGGTCGAATAGTCGAACTCTACACCCTGACCAATACGGATTGGTCCTGAGCCGAGAACTACAATCTTCTTGCGGTTGCTAACTACCGACTCGTTCTCCTCCTCGTAGGTTGAGTAGAAGTAAGGCACATAGCCCGAGTACTCGCCAGCGCAGGTGTCGATAGTCTTATATACAGGCTTTATTCCCAACTCCTGACGCAACTCGAACACCTCCGACTCAGTCATACCCCACAACTGACCGATAAACTTATCGCCAAAGCCGATACGCTTTGCTTCGAGCAATACCTCGCGGTCGCCCTTGTGAGCCTTAACCTCGCGCTCGAAGTTTACGATATTGTCCATCTTCTTCAAGAAGAACATATCAATCTTGGTGCGGTCGTAAATCAATACTCTATCAACGCCACGGCGCAACAACTCGGCAATAGCGTAGATGCGGTCGTCAGTGGCGCGGGTAATGTATTGCAGAATATCCGGCGTAGCCATATCGTCAAACTTCTTGTGGTAGATGTGGCAAACACCCGTTTCGAGTGAACGCACCGCCTTCAACAAACTCTCCTCGATGGTACGACCGATGCTCATAACCTCGCCCGTGGCCTTCATCTGTGTACCGAGTTCGTTCGATGCCTCGCTGAACTTGTCGAATGGGAAGCGGGCAATCTTTGTTACGATGTAGTCCAATGCCGGCTCCGAGCAAGCAGGACCATTTGACAACATAATCTCATCGAGAGTCATACCCACTGCCACCTTCGCAGTTACGCGGGCGATAGGGAAGCCACTCGCCTTCGATGCCAAAGCCGACGAACGCGAAACTCGTGGATTTACCTCGATAATATAGTAGTTGAACGAGAGTGGGTCCAATGCAAACTGCACATTACAGCCACCCTCAATCTTCAATGCACGAATAATCTTCAATGCGCTGGTACGGAGCATCTGCGCCTCCTTGTCGGTCAAGGTCTGGCATGGAGCAACCACGATAGAGTCGCCAGTATGTACACCCACAGGATCGACATTCTCCATATTACAGATGGTAATTGCTGTGTCGTTCTTATCGCGCATTACCTCATACTCAATCTCCTTGTATCCCTTGATACTCTTCTCGACCAATACCTGATGTACCGGCGAGAGTGCCAAGGCGTTACGCATCAACTCGCGCAACTCAGCCTCGTTATCCACGAAGCCACCACCCGTACCACCGAGTGTAAATGCAGGGCGAAGTACCAACGGATAACCAATCTCCTTTGCTACCTCGACAGCCTCCTCAATCGAGTTTACGACCTCCGATGGCAATACAGGCTCTCCCAAGTCGATACAGAGTTGCTTGAACAACTCGCGGTCCTCGGCCTGCTCGATGCTCTCGAACGAAGTTCCCAAGATTTCAACGCCGCACTCTTCCAAGATACCCTTCTTTGCGAGTTGCACTGCGAGGTTCAGACCTGTCTGACCGCCCAAGCCCGGAACGATAGCATCAGGTCGCTCGTAGCGGATAATTTTTGCGACATACTCCAACTTCAAAGGCTCCATATAGACCTTGTCGGCAATGAAAGTATCTGTCATAATGGTTGCAGGGTTGGAGTTTACAAGAATTACCTCATAACCCTCCTCTTTGAGCGCAAGACACGCTTGTGTACCTGCATAGTCGAACTCGGCAGCCTGACCAATAACAATTGGACCAGAGCCGATAACCATAACCTTCTTTATATCTGTTCTCTTTGGCATCTTACTACTCCTCCATCAATTTAATAAACTTATCGAAAAGATATGCGCTGTCCTGCGCTCCCGGAGCAGACTCCGGATTGTATTGTACCGAGAATACCTTCTCGCTCTTACACTCGATACCCTCTACTGTGTTGTTGATAACGCTGCGGTGAGTAACTTCGAGCGGAGTGCCCGCCAATGACTTCTCGTCTACGAAGTAGAGTGAGCCCTGTGCGGTAATCTCAATCTTGCCACTCTCCAAGTTGCGTACTGGGTGACCACCGCCACGATGTAGGCCCTCGACTGGAGCGACCTCAGCACCGTATGCCAAGGCGATAAGTTGGTGACCAAGTCCTACGCCGAAGATTGGCAACTTGCCACGCAACGACTTAATCAACTCTACAACCGCAGGAACATCTGCCGGAGCACCCGGACCATTCGATACGAGAATGCCGTGTGGGTTGAATGCCAAAATCTCCTCTGCCGAGGTATTGAACGGCACTATAACCACATTGCAGCCTTGCTTATTGAGCATACGCACCAAATTCAACTTTGCACCGCAGTCGACCATCACCACATCGAAACGATGATTTGGTGTGCGCGAGTACCAACGCTTCTTACAACTTACGCGCTCAACAGCGTTGTGGTCCTCGGGTGTAGCAGCGATAAGTGCCAATGCCTCCTCTTTCGACATCTCTGCCGAAACGATTGCTGCACGGCAACTCTTCGAGTCGCGAATAATGCGAGTAAGCATACGGGTATCTACACCGCTAATGCCCGGAATTGAATACTCCTCCATCAACTCCGAGATGGTCTTTGTGTAGCGGAAGTTGCTCGGAGTCTTACACTCCTCGCGAACTACCAAACCTCCTATTGTAAGGTTTCTCGCCTCGAAATCCTCGTCTGTGATGCCGTAGTTGCCAATTGTTGGATAGGTCATCACCACAATCTGATTTGTGCAGGCCGGATTCGACAGAATCTCCTGATAACCGGCCATCGAGGTATTGAATACGATTTCGCATACCGCCTGTGTGTCGGCACCGAAACCGTAACCCAAGAACTCCTGACCGCTCTCCAAAACTAATTTTTTGTCGGGTTGTTTCATTGTTTTATCTTATATTTTGTTGTTATTTGTTTTCGTTCCAAACTTTCTTGCCGTTGAAAAGTGTCAAGACGCACTCTCCGTAAACCTCTTCGCCCTCGAAAGGTGTAGCCTTGCCCATCGACAGAAAATTATTCGTGTCGATTTTGTAAGACTTTGTTGTGTCGAATACGGCAATGTCGGCTCTCTCGCCCACGCGCATCGCTCCGCCCAAGCGGAATATGCGGCGAGGATTTTCGCTCATCAGTGCAATCAACTTCTCAATCGTAATCACACCCTTGCGCACAAGGTGCGTATAGCACAATGCAAACGAGGTTTCGATACCCACGATGCCCATCATCGAACTCTTCAAACCGCGAGACTTCTCCTCGGCGGTGTGCGGTGCGTGGTCGGTGGCAATAACCTCGATTGTGCCATCTTTAATGCCCTCAATCAGTGCCGCCCTATCCTCGGCTGCACGCAATGGCGGATTCATCTTGAAGCGTCCCTCCTCTTTGAGGTCTTGGTCGCACAAAATAAGGTAGTGTGGTGCAGTTTCGCACGAGATATGGTCGCAGTTCTGCTTTGCCTCGCGGATAATTGCAACACTCTCCTTGGTCGAGATATGGCACACATGGTAGCGACACTTCTCCTCCTCGGCCAACTTCACATCGCGCTTGATAGGCCCCCACTCGCTCTCCGAACAGATACCCTTATGACCGTGCTGACGGGCATACTCGCCATCGTGAATGTAGCCTGCGTGTAGCAACGAGTCGTCTTCGCAGTGCGCTGCGATAATGCCATCCACAGCCGCTATGCGTTGCATAGCCTTGCGCATCAACTCCTCAGTTTGAATACCATTTCCATCATCCGAATAGCCCACCGACAGCGGTCGCAACGCCTCAATCTCCGCCAACTCGCGTCTTGCTCGACCTTTCGAGATGGTCGCAAAAGGTCGCACCTCAATTACCGCCTGCTCGTCAATCATCTGCTGCTCGACAGCAATTGTCTCAGGCGCATCGGGCGCAGGTTGCAAGTTTGGCATCGAGCATACGGTAGTAACACCGCCGCGTGCCGCCGCGCGTGTTCCAGTTGTGATGGTCTCCTTTGCCGAGTAGCCCGGCTCGCGCAAGTGAACATGCACATCAGCCAAGCCGTATGTTACAACACAACCCTCTGCATCAAACACTTCGGTCTGCTCGTCAGCCGTCAGCGACTCCCCTATTGCAGCGATTTTTCCGTCAGCAACAAGTATATCCGCCTTGCGACTCTCGCCCACGGCAACTACCGTTCCACCTTTGATTAGCAACTTTGCCATACTAATTTTTACAAAACAGGCGACCAAACAGGTCGCCCGATAACAGTTAATTTGTCAAAACAATTGTAGAGTAAATAACAGAATTTTTCGACAATGAAGGCTGCGGGGCGGCTTGTGCGCTCGCGTAGCCCTCTGTCGGGCAAGACTTTATATCAATAAAAGTCAATCTCTTCATTACCCTATTGTTTATTTAGGCACAAAAATAATCTTTTTCTCGCAATTTACAAAGTAAATTCACTAAAAATTTAGTTGAGATATAATAATTATTCGCTTTCCGCTTTTATTCCCCTACTTGTTGCTGTCGATATACGAGCCCACCTGTTCGTATATGTAGTTCGCCATAACAGTCATACCCTCTGCATTAGGGTGACAACCACTATACTTTGGAATAATAGTCTTTGACTCAAATGGTGATATATCCTGCAAATCGACACACTTGTATCCATACTTGGTCTCGTAGTGTGCTGCCATCTTCAACATTGCTTGGCGTGTACCAGCAGGAATCCAATCACCAATAATCATCACAACCTTTGACGACGGGTATCTGTGGTGCATCATCGTAAGCAACTTGACACAAGCCTCAATAAACGAGGTGTCGGTAAGAGTTTGCGCCTCCGTGTAGGATGTTTTTGCATCCGCCTTATCGAAGACAACCTTCAACTCGGCATCGGTAGGAGTCTTTGTTTCGCTATATCCCGATGCCGAATATAGTGGATATCCCGGATAGAGAGCAAGATTCTTTCCATTAACATCATTGGTGCCACCATGGAAGATGATAACATCTGGATCTCCGATGCCGTAGTCGATAAATCGCTGAACAAAGCACACATTTCCTCTATCATTTCCCGAGTTATCATTTTCATTACGAGCCACGCACGAGCCACTCCACGCGATATTTTTGTCTATTGTAGCATTGCTCATCTTGTTGTAAGTGAGTTTATACCAATAGGTCTGACTTGCTGATTCTACGCCTCCACTCTTTGGATAGTATTTAGAAAAGCCCGATGGTATCCAACCTGAGAATGTACTAATCGAGTCGCCAATAACGCTAACACGAGTCTTGTCTGCAAACGATACAGTTGTAGTATTGGCTGGTGCGGTCGTTGGAACTGGATAACCTCCTGCACCAGCCTTCCAACTACCACCCGCTGTGGTCAGTTTATTGAGTAGTGTGCCATTTGTCATATCCGAGATAGCCAAGGCATTAGTATTGTCGTCGTAAGTAGGACCATCGCCATTGTTTATACCCTTCTCACCTCGCAAGTAGTAACAGTTTGTGTATGATACAGTGCTCTTGCATGTACCGAAAAGGTTGCCCCATTTCTTAATTGCAGTATTAGCCACTGGGGTGCCATTTTCCATAACGATATTCGGACTTTCGAGATTTGTGTAGCAACGCTCAAAAGAGGCATTTATCGCATAACCTACTGTTCCGCCATATCCACCATTTGTAGAGGCGGAATATCCGACAATACCTCGTACCAATGCTGCGCAATCGGTGAGTGTAACATTCGCTGCACCAGATAATTGATTCAAACAGCCAATAAGACCACCAGCACAACTATAATTGCTAGCATTCTCATAGTTTACCGTCAGATGACCAATAAACAGCGAGTTAGAGAAAGAGACAGGGATTGTACCAAGAGCCTCCACTGAGCCGACAACTCCTCCAACATATACATTGCCTCTGACATTGGAATAGCAAGCACAATTATTAACCTCTATTTTAGTGCCATTGTTGGATACAGTCTCGGCTATTCCAATAATACCACCGATACCCTTCAAGGTATTACCCTGACTCTCTGTTTCGTTATTGCATCCACCTTGAACATAGGCATCGCTCGACACAAGACACTTGTCGATAATAGCACTCTTCGCACGACCTACAATACCGCCAACATAGAATCGTTTGCAGATAACTTGACCCTCTACCGTACATTCTGAGATATTGGCATCTAATTCGGCAATGGCAGTTATACCACCACAATGGTTTTCTGCACAATAGATATAGGAATCTTTGACGATTTTACATTTAGAAATCTTTCCGCCCTCTGCAACAGCAACAATACCTCCGACATACTCACTGGCTGAACTAATTTCACCTGCAACAGAGCAGTTTTCGATTGTAGAGTTATTAGCGTAACCTGCTATACCTCCTGTATAAGGTTGATCGGTCGCAGTTACATTTACTTTTAAGTTGGTAATCTTTACATTTTTGATCGTTGCACCCTCAACCTCTCCAAACATACCTGTTGGTCCATCACTATTAGGTGATATTGCTAAGTTCGATATAGTATAGTTGCAACCATCAAACACGCCTGAGAATTGAGATATAGGTTTTACTGTTGTACCCACCATATCGATATTGTTCGCAACAGCATAGTGTGCTTTCGTAAAATCGATTGTAGCGATAGTAGTATTAGTCAACTTTATTGTACCATTGCACAAACCAACAAGTCGTGCAATATCATTAGCACTCTTGATGAGGAATGGCGAAGTGGCTGTTCCATCACCATCAAATATCGAAATAGGTCGTGAATTAGCAAATGCAGAACGATCTTTTACTCGGCAACGAACATTAAAGCCTTGACCTAAACTGTGATACTCCTCATATGTAGGTATAAAAGTTGCCGAAGTGTTATATCCGTAGAAACGCCAAACTGCAAGATTGCCCATATTCCTGTTTGTTGGTACCAACCAAAGATTAAAGTAATTGCCCGATGAAGTAAGTACTCCCTTACTTGAACGGCATCCCGACTGCGGAATATAGACCAAAGATTCAGATATAAGGCACTGGTAGTAGTGTCCGTAGGTATTATTCGGCTCCGAACTGTACCCTACTCGTGTATAGGAAACTTTGCCGATATAATCTCTTGCTGATAATCCCTCCTCAACAACATATCCCGGAGGGCATGGGTCGTTGTCCGACTTCTGATCTATAACATCAGCCTCCTTCGAATACCACAAGTTCATACCATCATTGTATGGATTATGTGGCGAAGAGTACCAAGTGTAGTAGTCGCTTGCAGATGTTTGTTGATTTGCAGCTGTCTTATCTTGATAATAGACAACGAAGTAGAGGTTTGGATACGAAAGAGCCTCAGCCTGCGAAAGTGCCTCATTCGACAGAGCGAACACCTGTCCCTGTGGACGGAATGCGTACATCACCTCATACTTAGAGTCTGCCCCAAATGCAGGGCTCTCATCTGCCGTATTCTTGATGCTTGTTTGGCGTGGGAATGGCGTAGGACGACCATACTGATAGTGCAGACCAATGGCATCGGTAGCATCGGTTGCCGATATTGCAGCCGCCTCCGCCTTAGTTGTAGGGGTGTAGGTTGCACCAAGATTTCTATCGAGAATACCACACACAGTTCCATCGTCCACCTGACTTACAGCAATAGTTTCTGGTTGGTCGGTACACCAAATATGCCATGACCAGAGTGTATTGTGGTTGGCGTCCATAACTGCCACCAAGGCGTTGCCTTCGAGGTTGCTGCCGCCATACTTAAACGAAACTTTACCTGTCAAAGCATCGTAGCACACATTGGTTACGAGTTCCTTGTTCTCGCTCCATACAAGGTGGGCGTATGCTGCACCTTCGAGGTTTGTCGTACTATTAACTTTGCGTGCAGGGAAGGAGTAGTAGCCCTCCTCGCTTGCCTGCGGAACAATATAGCAGTTTGCCACCTCGTTGGCACTCAAATCGGTGGTAGTGGCAGGTGCCAAAGCATCGATATTGATAGCAGCCAATGGGCGAATCTTTGCACGATTGACGGTAATGGCATTTTTCGATGCGACAGAGTACGAGCCTTGGTTGGTCTGTACGCAGATAGTGAGATTTTCGTATGTGCGTGGCGGTACGATAAAGTAGAACGATGTGGTCTCGCCACTCAACTGAACATCTGCGCAATCGGCATAGAAGTAATTGAAGGTTTTCGATTGGTTTGTACCTGTGGTAATCTTCGGCTCGTCTGCGTTCGAGACATCAATTGTTCCCAAACCCGAGAGTGCGTCCCAATTCCTCGCATTGTTGCGCAGGGCGATATGCCTAACTACTTGTGAGCCTGTGAGTTTAACCTCGATATATCCGCAGAGGTGCTTGAACGCAAGTTTATCCTCGACAAGATGCGCAACCATAACATTCTGATTATCATCAAATACGCGCTTCGAGCCATCGAGCGTTACGGTCGAAGTGAGCGAGTGGCTCAACTTCTCGGTCTCGGTATTGAACGACTGCGAAACGGAGTATGGATAGATTGCATACTTGGTGTCGGTAGGCACCGAGAATGTCGCTACCCCACTATCGGAAAGGGTAATTGTACACTTGGTGATTTCTCCATCTTCCGATACGGCACCGATAGTGTCACCCTTGCTCCACTGTACCTTGCCGCTATTGTCATCGACAAGAGTGGTACGCGACTTGGTATTATTGCTATTCTCGTTGTTCGCTTCCAATAGAGCGATAACCTCCATAAACTCTTTATCGGACACCTCGCCAAGATTTACACCGTTCTCGGTGGTACTATCCTCTGTACAGCCCACTGCCAACATTGCAGCAACGAGCGTTGATACTAAAATACAATACAACTTTTTCATAGTTCTCTTCCCGCTTTTAGGGTTAAAACTCAATCTCTTCGTCTTTGTCGATATTCTCAATTCCCCCCCCCGAAAGAGAGAAGCCTTGCTCAATCTCTACTATTACAAACTCCATATCTGGATGCTTGTAATCTAAAATCTTGTACTCACGACTCATTCTTTGACTGTATATCTTGTGTTTTAAGTACTCGCTATATGCGGAAAATACACTATGACTGTTCTGCCTATTGAGCAAAGTATCATAGTGTATCAATCTGTTTATGTGGTTATTACTCGCGTGGCAATATCTTTACGCCAAGTTTCGCGTATGCCCTCTCTGTCTTTGCCAAAGCATCTTCAATCGATACACCAGTAGCCAAAATTACGCCGAAACGGCGATGACCTACAACCTCAGGTTTTCCGAAGAGGCGAATTTGAACACCCTCCTCTTCGAGAACCTTTTCGATATTCTCAAACTCAACTTTATCAGTGTCGCCCTCGACAACAATCGCCTTCGATGCACTCGGTGCAATAAAGCGAACGGCTGGAATAGGCAAGCCTAATACCGCGCGGGCATGCAGAGCAAACTCAGACAAATCCTGCGATGCCATGGTTACCATTCCGGTGTCGTGCGGACGAGGCGAAACTTCGCTAAAAATAACCTCATCGCCCTTGATGAACATCTCCACACCAAAGATTCCGTAACCGCCTAACGCATCGGTAATTGTACGCGCCACCTCATGTGCTTTCTCTCTCGCCTTTTCGCTCATTGGTTGCGGTTGCCACGACTCACGATAGTCGCCATTAACCTGATGGTGTCCGATAGGCTCCAAGAGTGTTGTACCTCCGATATGGCGTACCGTCAAAAGAGTGATTTCGTAGTCAAAATCGACAAAACTCTCTACAATCACACGACCTGCACCGGCACGACCTCCCTCTTGCGCAATATGCCAAGCACGGTCGATATCCTCCACCTTTTTGATGGTCGATTGACCGTGTCCTGATGAACTCATAATTGGCTTTACTACGCAAGGGATACCAATCTCAGCCACAACACTTTCGAACTCCTCACGAGTGTCGGCAAAACGATAGTTTGCAGTCTTTAAGCCACACTCCTCGGCTGCCAAGCGGCGAATACCCTCGCGATTCATCGTAAGCCACACAGCCTTTGCGGTCGGAGCCACGCGGTAGCCCTCCTTTTCGAGCTCTACAAGTACGGGCGTAGCTATAGCCTCGACTTCGGGGATAATAATATCAGGTTTCTCGGTCTCGATAATCTCGCGCAAGCGGACACCATCGAGCATCGAGAGGACATAACTGCGGTGTGCAACCTGCATTGCAGGGGCATTCTCGTAGCGATCAAGCGCAATAACCTCTACGCCAAATCGCTGCAATTCGAGTGCTACCTCCTTGCCCAACTCGCCCGAGCCACACAATATAGCCTTCTTTGCAACCTTTGTAAGTGGAGTTCCGATCTTCATTATTCAGTTGTGTTTTAAGGTTTTATCTCTATTTATCTAACAATAGTTTCAGCACGGTCCGGACCTACCGAGATAATTTTTACAGGTACGCCTGTTTCAGCCTCGATAAACTCCACATACTCCTTGAACTCCGCAGGGAAATCCTCGTAGTTGCGAACGCCGCAGATGTCGCAGTTCCAGCCCTTAAACTCCTTGTAGATAGGCACAATGTCATCGGTGCACTCGTATGGGAAGTAGTCGAGCTGCTTGCCGTCCAACTCGTAGCCAACAGCAACCTTGATGGTTGGGAACTCGTTCAATACATCGCTCTTCATCATAATCAACTCGGTAACACCGTTCATCATAACGGTATATTTCAACGCTACCAAGTCTAACCAACCGCAACGGCGTGGACGACCTGTGGTAGCACCAAACTCGTTACCAATCTGGCGCAAAGTCTCACCGGTGGTGTCGAACAACTCTGTTGGGAATGGACCGCTACCTACGCGTGTGCAGTATGCCTTGAAGATACCATAAACATTGCCGATGCGTGTTGGAGCAACGCCCAAACCGCTACAAACGCCAGAACAGAGAGTGTTAGACGATGTTACATACGGATAAGTACCGAAGTCGATATCGAGCAACGAACCCTGTGCGCCCTCTGCCAAAACAGCGGTGTCGTTTTTGAGAGCCTCATTTACCATCTGCTCGCTATCTACAAGGTTGAATTTGCGGATAACATCGATACCCTTAAACCACTCCTGCTCGTATGCAGTAATGTCGTACTGATAAGCGTACTGACGGAGCATCTCCTCGTGCTTTGCTTTGAGGCGGTTGTAACGCTCCTCGAAATCAGGCATTAGAATATCGCCCACGCGCAAGCCGTTACGACCCGTCTTGTCCATATAAGTTGGACCGATTCCCTTCAAGGTAGAGCCAATCTTGGTCTTACCCTTCGCAGCCTCACTCGCAGCATCGAGCATGCGGTGTGTTGGGAGGATAAGGTGCGCACGCTTCGAAATAACCATACGCTCGGTTACATCTACGCCCATCTTCGCGATGTCGGCAATCTCCTCGGCGAGAATTACGGGGTCGATAACGACACCATTGCCGATAATGTTAATCGAACCCTCGCGGAAGATACCCGAAGGCACTGTGTGCAACACGAAACTCTTACCCTCGAATTTCAACGAGTGACCAGCGTTAGGACCGCCCTGAAAACGAGCAACAGCTTGATAATTTGGAGTCAATACATCGACAACCTTACCTTTTCCCTCGTCACCCCATTGGAGTCCGAGAATTACATCTACTTTTTTCATTTTATATTTGAGTTTTTGAGTATTCACATTTTCGGTTGTAAAGATACGAATTTTTATTCTAATTAAAGGTATAATTCACTATAATTATTAACATTTTTTTCAACCTTGCAGATTTTTGTGGGCTATTAGCTTTTAGCTATTGACCTTTGGTCTTCACCGCTGCACTTCGGCATAGTTTGCAAGCAACCTCTGCTCTCCGCTTAATCGCGGCGGTAGCCATTGGCTGATTTTTTTTGCTCAATCAAAAATAAATTCCTACTTTTGTAACGCAGTCGCAAGATTGCAGACATACAGAAAGTGTTTTCGCAGTCCTAAATAGAAAATCTGACAGTTTTCAAAGCAAGAGGGCAAACGAACAGCACTCATTTCTTGTATAGTTATGTGGCTATGCACACTTTGTGTATATACCCATACTATTCAAGTGTGGGGATATTGCATCGTTTATTCTTGCTGGGTTTTGTCAGAGCCTCTATTTAGTAAACGGGAAATCAACTCCACACTTTCTTTTTTATATAATCGCCGCATAGGAGTTGCTACGGTAAACAAAAAACTTATTTGTTATGAAAAAACTTTTTTTCTTTTTCGCTACCATCACAACTATTGCACTGACGAGTTGTAGTCCGCAAAGAATTATCTACCGAGAGTCTTCGGGCAGAAATATTGAGCCAACACAAGGAGCTGTTTTCACGCCTGCATTGGTTGCCGACTTAAACATTTTGACAGACAAGAGCGTTAGCAATGTTATTGTATTCAAGGATGTTGTAGTAACAACTGCTATTTTAGGTGAGATTGAGAACTACAAGAAGATGGCACTCTTCCAGACCATCCAGAAGTACAATGCCGACTTGATGGTTGCAAGCATGATAAATGTAGATACAACCCCTCAAGGACATCTCGAATGTACAGTAGTCGGCTATCCTGCTCGCTACACAAACTTCCGTCAGATAAATAGCGCGGACTCTTCTGCTGTTAAGTACACCGAAAGAATCCTCTCTCATTCACAAAAAGGAGAGAAGCGTGGAGCTAAGGATTTATCATTAAACCCATTAAACCTTTTCAACAAGAAAAAATAAGCAGCTATGAGAAAGTTTATAGTTTTACTATTGCTTCTGTCAGCTTATTGCGTAGAGGTTAATGCACAATATATGACAGCAAGGAGCATTGTTGTCATCAAGGACAAATCTCGCCAGAAAAAAGACAAAGAACAAGCGAACTCTGATGCAGAAAAAGAGGCATTTGAGGAATGGAAACAGCAAATGCAAGAAAAACAGGCACAGCTGCTAAACGATAAAGCTGCCGAGGAGGAGGCTCGTATTGCAGCAGAGAAGGAAGCTGTCGCAAAAGCAAAAGCTGAGGAGCAGGCTCGCATTGCAGCACAGAAGGAGGCTGTCGCAAAAGCAAAAGCTGAGGAGCAAGCTCGAATTGCTGCTCAGAAAGAGGCAGAGGCCAAAGCTAAGGCAGAGGAGCAAGCTCGAATAGCGGCACAGAAAGAGGCAGAGGTGCATGCTCGAATTGCCGCTCAAAAGGAGGCAAAAGCGAAAGCCAAAGCAGAAGAGCAAGCCAGAATTGTTGCGCAGAAAGAGGTGGAAGCGAAAGCCAGTGCCAACAAAGGTTACTATCAATATATAAATCTTTCATACGGGTATAATCGTGTAAGTGATTTCATAGGGTTAAATTACATTGGAGGTTACCGATTTAATCATCTATTTTTCTTGGGAATTGGCGTAGGTGCAGACTTTGCCTTATTTACACCGCAAATGGAACAGAAATATGCATATGCAAAACCGACACGAGTAAATATTCCGGTATATCTGAATTTTAGAACAAATTTCTCGGATAAGGCTTGGTCGCCTTATATTTCCGTATCAGCCGGAGCAAGAATATCTCCTGTTATGCAAGAGTTAAATGAATATACCTACAATAAAAAATATACCTACAATCAAAGCGGTGTTCTAGGAGATGTTTCATTTGGCGTAGAGCGCAGATTAGGACAAAAATCATCGTTGTATTTAGGCATCGGCTATCGAATCGAGAGTTTTCTTGGTGCTATACCTATGTACTACCGGGGTAGCATAGAAGGTTTTCAAGTTGAGATAGGGGTATTACATGGCTTTAATGTACATGTAGGGGTGTCTTTCTAATAAAATTTATTCTCTTTATCCTCCGCAGAAACAAAATTCTGCGGAGTTTTTTTAGGATAAGTAACACACTGCTCAACATAGAAATAGGAGGTCGAAATCCGTTGTGTTAATAAAATTAAGCCCCCTTTACAGAAAGGGGGTTTGGGGGATAGGTAACACACTGCTCAACATGGAAATAGGAGGCAAAAAGCCTCCTATTTCTATGTTGAGCTGCCGGGACTCGAACCCAGAACGACAGAACCAAAATCTGCTGTGTTACCATTACACCACAGCTCAATCCGTTGCTCGTAAGCGGTGGCAAAGGTAATACATTTTTCTGAATTAACAACAATTTTTAATTCTTAATTCTTAATTTTTAATTTAATGCTCTGCATTGTTAGAAGTCGTAGCCCTCGATATCCGAAGCATAGTTGCTCCAATACTCTGCCGACTTATACGCCTCTACCGAATTGGTCGGTACATATATCTTACGCCCCGACGCATTGCCACTGAATACATATTTATCATTCACTATAGGAGGAATAGTTGGCTCGCAGTAAATCTCTTTCAGAGAGGTACAAGTAGAGAATGCATCTTCTCCAATATGGACAACGCAATCAGGAATAGTGAATTTTGCTAACGAAATGCAATTATAAAAAGCATCTCTTCCGATTCTTGTATCATCTTTATATCCCTCATTTCTATTAGTACTAATTGTAACATTTCTTAACTTTGTGCAATATTCAAATGCGCAATCTCCTATCCAAATATAACGATTTTCCATAATGACATCTGTTAGAATTTCGCAATGATTAAACGCATAATCTCCGATAGAAACAACCTCTTTGCCAAGTGTAACTTTACTAAAATTGCTATCATAAAACGCACCTTTGGTACTACTTGCTGCGCTAGGGATGTCACAATATACTATGAGTTCTCCAGTACATCCACGGAATGCAGATATGCCAATTGATGTAACACCCTTACCTATGGTTATATTTTCAATGGTTGAACATCCATCAAATGTATAGTTGTTGATTCTACTCACATCATCGCCTATAACTATGCTTGTAAATTTACTACCATTAAAAGGTCCGTATTGTGAAGAAGAGAAGTATGGTATATTACAATTCACGATCAACTCTCCTGTACATCCCTTAAATGCTTTTTCACCAAGCGCTGTTACACTTTTAGGAATAATTGTTTTTGTTAGACCACTACAACCCCAAAATGCTGAATTGCCTATCGATTCAATGCCTTCGGGAAGAATAAGACTGGATATAGAAGAACAATTAAAAAACGCATCATTTCCGATAGAAGTAATACCATTGTGAATAGATAAACTCTTCAAGTTACCATATCTATAAAATGCATAATTCTTAATCTCTGTGATAGTATCAGGAATAACTAAATCAGACACCAATTCACCATCAAGATATAGCTTTTTTGCAAAACGCAAAGGCGTAGAGTCGAAAGCAGAGAACTCTATTTTACACCAAGCCGACATGTCGTTTATATAAACATTTGTCAAATTCGAACACCCAGAGAAAGCATAATCTTCTATTAAGGTGACACTGTCTGGTATCGTTATATCTATTAGTGCGTTGCACGATTGAAAGGCGCCTTCTCCAATCGAAATAACGCCATTACCAATAGTTATACTTGGTAATGAAGAGCAATTGTAGAAAGACTTATTTCCAATAAATTTGACACTGTTAGGGATAG
>JAZRJD010000093.1:0-12265 GCA_045645625.1 Alistipes sp. | reverse complement strand
GAGAGCGAGACTGCAGATGAGGTTCAGTCGCTCACAGCAAAGGCGCAGGTTGCACAGTCTAAGATTGACGAGCGTCTTCTCTTGGCTTATGGTCGTATCCGCTCGAAGGTTCGCAATGGCCTTGCAGTTGTAACCGTAAAGCGTGATGCTTGCTCTGGTTGCTTCAACCGTATCCCACCACAGCGTCAGGCAGATATTCGCCTCGGTAAGAAGCTTATCGTTTGCGAGTATTGTGGTCGTATTCTCGTTCCTTCGGAGGAGTAATTTCTTGTGATAAGCCGCAATCTACGGCACATCCCTAAAAGTAATAGAACTCGGGCTGTACGCTTTTGTACTATCCCGAGTTCTATTCTTTTGTGATGCACCGTATCTCACGACTTCTGACAAGAAATTGGGTTGTAGTGAATTTAGTGAATTTGCAACCTCTTTCTTTCTCTAAACTCCCTAATTTCTCTAATTTCCCTAAATTCTCAAAAAAATCTCCACTCTCCACTCTCCACTCTCAACTTTTTGCTATCTTTGTGAAAAATTGAGGAATTTATGGAGCTGATGGCGTTTGTAATAGCAGTAGTGGCTGTGGTGGTGGGTGCTGTGTGTGGATATTTCGGTGCGCGTACCCGTACCATTGCCACCGAAACGCTCCTTGCGCAGAAGGGCGAGGAGAACGAGAAGTTGGGCGCGGAACTCGCTGCAAGTCGTGCCGAGAGTGCCGCATTGCGCGAGGAGAATGTTGCGTTGCGCACGGACAATGCCCGTCTTGACGAGCAACTGCGCCAGCAGGCGGAGGAGCGCAAAAATCTGCGCACAGAGTCGGAGATGGTCTTCCGCGAGATTGCAGCCTCGATTTTTGACGAGAAGACAAAGGTTATGCGCGAGAGCAACCGAAGCCAACTTGGCGAGATTCTCACCCCGTTCAAAAGCGACCTCGAAACGCTGAAAAAGACCATTCACGACTGCTATATAGGCGAGATGAGTGAGGTTAAGTCATTGAAGGAGCAGGTGAAGGACCTCTCAGACCTGAACGCTACGATAGGTCGCGAGGCGAAGGAACTGACTTTGGCACTCAAAGGCAACTCGAAGGTGCAGGGTGATTGGGGCGAGATGCTTCTAAAACGACTGCTCGAAAAGTCGGGCTTGGAGGAGGGTGTGAACTATGTTCTGCAAGCAACCGAAAACGAAGACGGCACGAAGATTAAGGGCGAAGATGGCGGACAGTTGCGCCCCGATGCGATATTCTACCTGCCTGAGGGTAAGAACCTTATTATCGACTCGAAGGTGTCGCTTACGGCATATACCGACTATGTAAACGCCTCGCCGGAGGAGCAACCTGCGGCATTGGCAGCACATCTGCGCTCGGTAAAGTCGCATATTGACGAGTTGGTGCGCAAGGACTATCCTCGATATGTGGAAAATTCGGCAGACTTTGTGATGATGTTTGTGCCGAATGAGGGGGCGTATTTGGCGGCATTGAATGCCGATAAGGATTTGTGGGAGAGTGCCTACTCGCGCCATGTGGTTATAATCAGCCCGACACACCTTATCTCGGTGTTGAAGTTGATGTATCAACTCTGGATGCACGACAAACAGACCAAGAATGCCTTGAAGATAGCCGATGAGACGGGCAAGTTGTACGATAAGTTTGTCAATTTTGTGAGCGACTTGGAGGATATCGGCAAGCACCTTGGTAAGGCGGAGCAGGTATACGATGAGGCGTTTAAGAAGTTCTCTACGGGCAGGGGTAATCTGATTTCAAAGGTAGAGAATATCCGCGAACTTGGAGTTAAAACATCGAAACAACTTAAAAAGACAGATAGCGAGGAGTAACCCTCGCTATCTGTCTTATATAGGTTTTGTCAAATATTGCTTTATGGCTTCTTTTAGTGCAACTGAAAGTTGAGTTGGAACAGCATTTCCTATTTGCAGATTTTTTTCCGAACGAGTCCCATAAAATATATATGTATCGGGAAATCCTTGTAGGCGAGCCCCCTCTCTTGTCGATAATGGGCGTGCTGCACGAGGATGTATACATCGAGAAGATGACGGGCAACTGAGATTTCTTGTAATGGTGGTTGATGGTTTATCCCACCATAATTTACAATATGTATTGGCAAAACCACTTGAAGGTCGTAATTCTTCTGGAATATCTTGTGGCGTTCCACCATCAGGTAACGCTTCCATCAGTTTTACAAGTTTCTCGTTGTTCTTTGGTGTTTCATGGTCAGCAAGTTCTTCTGTTGCACCTTTGCGCATCTCTACCTGATATTCGGTTTGTGGCACTGAATTATATTTAGAGCATTTCTCACCACTTTTTATTGATGGTAAATCACCAATAGCCTCGCCAAGGGTAATATATGGTTTTAAATGTGCATTGTATAAATTGGTGCTATCTATATCCCTATGGGTAGGAGATGGGAATTCAAATTTGTTGTCTGTAAGCGAACCAATAATGATAACTCGCTCTCTTATTTGCGGTGTGCCGTAATCGGCAGCATTTAGAACCTCCCATTTAACATTGTATCCAATACTTTGAAATAAGGATATTATCTGCGAAAATAGCACTCCGTTTTGGATAGAAAGTAGTCCCTTTACATTTTCAAACACAAATAATTTTGGTCTTATCTCTGAAAGAACACGAAAGTACTCCTGAAATAATTTACCTCTTGGGTCATCAATCAATCTTTTGCCTACCGTAGAATATGCTTGGCACGGAGGACCTCCAATTACTATATCTATATCTCCTTTTTTAACTCCAAAATCATTTGTCAAATCTTCTAAGGAGAAATCTTTAATATCTTTATTATAAACCTTTACGGTAGGGTGGTTTAAGGAATATGCTGTTGCCATTGGTTTTAGGATCTCATTAGCGGCAATAATCTGAAAATCTGAATCATGGGCAAATCCATAACTCAAACCTCCAACGCCAGCGAATAAGTCTATAACCTTGTATACCATATGTCCTCTTTGTATTTGGGTACAAAGTTAGTGAATATTATCGATATTCCAATATGGAATATATGATTTTATCCATTAAATTTGTTTCAATGAAAGCGGAAGATAAGAAACTCAAACAACAACTTGCAAGCCGATTATACCAAGTTCGCAATGAACTAGGTATAAAGCAGATTGATTTACAAAATGAAGGCATTGTATCTCAAAGCCATCTTTCAAAAATTGAAAATGGTGATATTAGCGTGTCGGCAGTTTTGCTATACAAATTGGCGCAGCGCTATGGAAAAGATTTGTCGTGTTTTTTCAAATAAAGGAAATATGGAAAGAAATAGAGCGGAAGGTTGGCAACACGCAAAGTTGTCCGGTCATGAGAATGAGGTTGCCGTAATGCATTTATTCGATGATAAAGCTTTTTGCAAGCAGTTTGCACAAAGATTAGGAATTGCAAATATTGTGGCGGCATCTGTTGGCGGATTAAATGAAGAGGATGTTGACTGTGTGCTGGGTGGTAAGACAAAATCTAAAACCGATTTAGTGTTAACCCTTTGTGATGGCAAGAGTGTGAATATCTCGATTAAAAAGAGTTTATCAGGACAAGTATACATGATATCCGTTGATAGATTTATTGAAGGCTATGAGAAACAATATGGTGTTACGATATCAGATGATATAAAAGAGTCTTTATATTTATATTTTTATGGACATAAGGATGTCTATAATATCTTAAATAATGCGAATGTAACACAAGGAGAGTCTGCCACATTGATACAATATCAAAAGGATAAAGGGCGATTAGTGTGGAAATCATTGAAAAATTATAATTCTCAGAAAGCAGAAAGATTCAAAGAATGGATAAGAAATAATATAGTAAATATAATAGAGTTTTGTTTTTCTAGAGGATTATCGAAAAATAAAAGTGATTGGGCGGATTATGTTTGGTACAAAAATGCATTAGGCGAGCATAATTCTGATTATATATATAAGATCGAAGATCTTAAAATAGCTGCTCAGCAAAATACTGAAAAGGTTTTTGAAAGCAATAGAAATGGAGGTTCTACGATAAGATTACCATTCGGTTTTGTGCAATGGCATCAAAAACAAATGCAGTTTCATCACTCTTTGGACGAATTAAAAAGCATCTTTTCCGATGTGATGACACAAAAAATAGAAGAGAGCGAGGATTAACCTCGCTCTCTTGCTCTATTCTGCAATAACTATATCGTCAAGCGATTTGTCTTCTGCGCAAGCATCACTTTCAGGCGGTTGATTCTTGCCATCTCCGATACGATTTGCAGCTGCTCCTCCTCGCTGATATTCTCGTCTGCCAATCGTGCCTGCAACTCCGCCAACATTCCTGTCACGACCTTGGTCTTGAAGAGCTGTATCGCCTTTGGTACGCCCTTGCCAAGCACCTCCGACTCGGTGGTGGTATGAACATCCTTCTTGGTCCAAATCTCGCTCATTGCGTATTGATCGTCGATAAAGAGCAGGTCGGTTGCCGCATCGCAAATCTCTATGTCGCTATGCGTAGCCAACTCGTCGGGCATAATGATGCGACCAGCCTTATATGCCGAACGGTACATATCGTAAATCTTGTTATATACCTCGTTGTGGAAGCGCATACTGTCAACCTCAATTTCGTCGATAATTGTCTCTGCAACATTCATCGGTACAATCTTGCGACCCTCACGGAATTCGTAGTTTTTCGCTCCGTGCACAACCAGATAGTATATCAACTCCTTCTCGATAGACTCCAAACTGCTGCCTATGCTGAGGTTGCCAATTACCAAGTTCTCCTCGCTCTGCGGTGCCTCCTCACGACGCTTCCAATATTGGCGACTCTCACGCTGAATAAACTCGCTCGCCTCTCTGTCGCCCAACGAATTTACTCTGCGCTTGGCAACCTCGGTAACGAGCAGATTTTCATTCATCGACATCAACTGCGCACACTCCTTAATGTAGAACGAACGCTGAATTGTGTCGGGAATTTCGGCTATCGACTGCACGATATCTCGCACCACCTCGCTGCGCTTTATCGGGTCGTCACCTGCATCGGCAAGCAACAACTTCGCCTTGTAGGAGATAAAATCCTGACTATTTCGAGCAACATAATCCTGTACCTCGCTTGCGCTGTGTGCACGAGCGAAAGAGTCGGGGTCGTGTTCTACGGGCAGCAATACCACGCGAACATTAAGACCCTCTTTGAGAATCATATCGATACCTCGCAACGATGCCTTCTGACCTGCCGAGTCGCCATCGTACATCACGGTTATATTCTTGGTGAAGCGCGACAGAAGTCGTATCTGCTCGGTCGTAAGCGATGTTCCCGATGATGCCACAACATTCTCCACGCCCGACTGGTGCATCGAGATAACATCGGTATAACCCTCGACCATCAGGGCGTAGTTCTGCTGCTGGATAGCCTTCTTGGCGAAGAACAAGCCGTAAATCTCATTCTTCTTGCTGTAAATCTCGCTCTCGGGTGAGTTCTGATACTTGGCGACCTTCTTGTCGGTACGGAGTGTACGACCACCGAATGCCACGATGCGACCCGAAACATTGTGTACGGGGAACATTACTCGCTCACGGAAACGGTCCGAAAGCCTACCATCGCCCTCGCGTTTGAGAGTAAGTCCTGTCGAGAGCAGAAACTCCTCCTTGTAACCTGCACGCAGAGCATCTTGTGTCATCTTGTCGCCCGCCGATGGGCAGAAACCGAGCCCGAATTTGCGGATTGTAGTCTCCGAGAAGCCTCGTGCCTGACGGAAGTATGACAGACCTACGCTAATGCCCTCGTCAGTGTTGTGCAGTGTGTTTGTGAAGTACTCCGCAGCCCACGAGTTGAGTATAAACATACTCTCGCGGTTGTTGTTGCGGATTTTATCCTCCTCGGTCTCCTCGCGTTCCTTAACCTCGATGCCATACTTCTTGGCTACGATTTTCAAGGCCTCAGGGTAGGTGATATTCTCATGCTCCATCACGAACGACACGGCATTGCCGCCCTTGCCGCAACCGAAGCATTTGTATAGCCCTTTCGATGGAGATACGACAAACGAAGGCGTTTTTTCGTTGTGAAACGGACAACACGCCTGATAGTTCACGCCCTTGCGTTTGAGCGAGACATAGTCGTTTATCACCTCGACTATATCTGCCGCGGCATAGATTTTATCTATGGTATCTCGGTCGATCATTTTTGCAAAGGTAGTAAAAAATGCAGAATGCAAAATGCAGAATGCAAAATTATTTTGCTTTTTATTTTCCTAACGCCCCTAACGACTCTATTTCTAAAACAACACTCCGAGGCGGATGCTGAAACTGAGGGCGATGTTATCGCTGTGTTTGCCAAGCCAATCGAAGGTCTGAAATCCGTGGTAGTAGCCCGTTTCGGCAGTTTTGCCGAAACAATAGCCGCCGCCTACCCAAGCATCTGCTATAAAGCGTTTTACGCATAGTTGATAGCCGAGCGTAGCCAATATGGCACCCATTCGGGCAGGTGTTCTTGCACCGGTTGCGGAGTGGGTGTAGTCGTAGTGGGAGTACATCGCCTCGGGGCGGAGGTAGAATCCCGTCAAAGGTTTCGTTTCGTTCCAGCCTGCAACGAAAAATTTATGCCCGTAGCGCACCGTAAAACCAAGTGGCTTGTTTTTGTACTTGTCGTAACCAGCGCCAATCATACTCGCACAAATCTCGCCGCTCTGCTTGCACTCGGCGAAGGCTCGTTCGTAGGATATCTTGGTGCTGCCGCTTGCCCACGACAGGAATGTTACTTTTACCGCATTATTGTAGGGCTTTTGAGAAGCACTCCGAGCGTATGCCATAGATGCAGCCAACAGCAGAGAGAAAAAGATGACGATTGTCGTAAGTCTCCTGAAGATGAGAATAGTCATTGTATCGATTTGGATTGAGTTACTCTTTGTATAGCAGATATTTGCGGCGGAGTCTCTTGAACTGCTCTACCTCGCTTTGCCACATGGCTTTTATCTCGTTTGCAGAACGCCCCTCGATAATCATCTTGCGGATATACTCCACGCCGACCAACTTCTCGAAAAACGGAGTGAAGAATGCCTCGCCAACGCCCAATCGATTGTAGGCATCAATCACATATTCGAGGTTGAAACCTCGGGCGATAATATCTTCATGCGGAGTGTCGCGCAAATCGACTCCGTAGCACACCTTGTCGAGAAGTGGCGGGCGTTTTGCTCCGACAATCGAACGCGGTGTAAATGAGAATGTTGTACCCTTAATATCGGGGTGACCATACACCTCGAACGGATACTCCGTTCCTCGTCCGAGCGAACATATTGTACCCTCGAAAAGGCAGGTCGAAGGGTAGAGTAGTACGGCTTGCTGTGAACGCAGATTTGGCGATGGGGCGATAGGTATTGTGTAGCGTGTTTGGTGGGTATAACCCTTGCATCGTACAACCTCCAATGCGCACGCCTTGCACCACCCCTCACCGACCGACATTGTGGCAATCTCGCCCATGGTCAAACCATGCACCACAGGTATAGGCAACGCACCCACGCCCGACTTATATCTCATATCGAGAATAGGACCATCGACATACATTCCATTGGGATTTGGGCGGTCGAAAACTACTACCCTCTTGCCTCCCTCGGCAGCACTGCGCATCACCGAGAGCATCGAGATATAGTAGGTGTAGAAGCGAAGTCCTACATCCTGCATATCCACCACTATAACATCGAATTGTGCTACCTGCTCGGGCGTAAGATTGCGACTCTTGCCGTAGAGCGACCAGATTGGCAGTCCAGTTTTGCTATCTATTGAGGTGGCGACCTTCTCGCCGGCATCGGCAGTACCTCGAAAACCATGCTCGGGCGATACTACGGCAATAACATTAACCCCCTTCGCAAGCATCACATCGAGCAGATGCTCCTCGCCGACCATTGCGGTATGGTTTGCCAGAAGAGCCACGCGCTGACCTTTGAGCAGTCGCTGCCACTCCTCAACGCGCTCCGCTCCGCAAGCAACCTTTGCAGAAGAGGTTGCAATGCAAAATAGGGTTAGAAATATCGAAGTGAAGATTGTTGATATCTTCATCTTAATTTTATTTTAATTCTTAATTCTTAATTTTTAATTCTCCATAAGATATGCCTTGATAAAGCCGTCCAAGTCGCCATCGAGAACACCATCGCAATCGCTGGTCTGAAAGCCCGTGCGGTGGTCCTTAACGCGCCTGTCGTCAAGCACATAGGAGCGAATTTGCGAGCCCCACTCAATCTTCTTCTTGTCCGCCTCGATAGCCTGCTGTGTGGCACGGCGTTTTTCGAGTTCGTATTGGTAGAGTTTCGAGCGCAAGATGCGCATCGCATTCTCCTTGTTCATCAACTGCGAACGGGTTTCTTGATTCTCAATTACATAGGAAATCTCCTCGCCCGTCTGCTCATCTTTGAAGTGGTAGCGCAAGCGTGCTGCCGTCTCGACCTTATTGACATTCTGACCTCCTGCACCACTCGAACGGAATGTTTCCCACTCGATATTTGCAGGATTTACCACCACCTCGATAGTGTCATCTACGGCTGGCGTAACCGCCACCGAGGCAAAGGTTGTCTGTCGCTTGTTGTTAGCATTGAATGGCGAAAGACGCACCAAACGATGTACGCCATTTTCGCTTTTGAGATATCCGTAGGCGAAGTCGCCCTCGACCTCCATCGTGCAGGACTTTACGCCCACCTCATCGCCCTCTTGGAAGTCGAGCATCTTCACCTTATAGTTGTGCGCTTCGCACCAGCGCGTGTACATGCGCAATAGCATCGAAGCCCAATCGAGAGCCTCCGTACCGCCCGCACCGGCGTTGATATCGACAATCGCACCCATCTTGTCCTCCTCGCCGGAGAGCATGTTGCGAAGTTCGAGTTTCTCGACAAGTTCTGCGGCGCGCGCGTAGGCTTGCTCGGCATCATCTTCGGAGGATAGCCCCGCCTCAATAAATTCGGGCATCAACTCCACCTCCTCGACCGCCTTGCGTACCTCTTCGTAACCCTCTACCCAACTCTTTATGGAGGCTACTTTGCGCAACTGCTCCTGTGCCTTTTCGGGATTATCCCAAAAGTTGGGCGCGAGAGTCTTCTCCTCCTCGTTTTGGAGGTCTATTTGTCGCTGTTCGATGTCAAAGACACCTCCCCAGCGTATCCAGACGCCTTACAATCTCCTTAATCTGTTCTGTCGCAATCATAGTATCATCTGCAAAGAGGGTTACTCAATCTCCCAGTCGTATCCGTCTTTACGGTCTTTTACTCGGATACCGATAGCGGTGAGTTTGTCACGAATCTCGTCAGACAAAGCCCAATTCTTGTCCGCCTTTGCCTGCATACGCATATCGAGCAACATCGTAACGAGTGGCGATACCATATCCTTACCGCCCGTAGCCTCCGCCTTCTCGTTCTCCAAGCCGAGAATATCGAACACCCAACGCTGCACGGTAGCCTCAGCCTTTGCCTTATCCTCGGCAGTTAAGGTCTGCTTGCCCTCCGAGAGTTGGTTGAAGAGGCGAACATAGTCGAACATGGTCGAGATTACGATTGGCGAGTTTAGGTCGTCCGCCATAGCCTCGGCGCAACGGCTCTCAATCTCATCGACATTGAACGATGACGAAGCCGATACGGGAGCCTTGTGCAGAGCCTCAATACCCTTCATTAAGCGGTCGAGTCCCTTTTCTGCCGCCTGCAACGCCTCGTTCGAGAAGTCGAGCGTTGAGCGATAGTGTGCCTGCAAGATGAAGAAACGCACGGTCATTGGCGAGTATGCCTGCTCCAATGCAGGGTGGTCGCCATTGAACATCTGTTCGAGGGTGATGAAGTTGTTGTACGACTTACCCATCTTCTTGCCGTTGATGGTAATCATATTGTTATGCACCCAATAGCGAGCTGAGTCGTGTCCGAGCGCAGCGGTAGATTGTGCAATCTCGCACTCGTGGTGTGGGAACATCAGGTCCATACCGCCACCGTGGATATCGAACTTCTCACCGAGGTACTTGGTACTCATTGCCGAGCACTCCATATGCCAACCCGGAAAACCATCGCTCCATGGCGAAGGCCAGCGCATAATATGCTCCGGCGATGCCTTCTTCCACAACGCAAAGTCGAAGGAGTGCTTCTTATCCTGCTGACCATCAAGCTGGCGGGTATCGGTTACGATATCGTCAAGGTTGCGACCCGACAATACGCCATAGCGGAAATCCTTGTTGTACTTCTCGACATCGAAGTAGATTGAGCCATTCGACTCGTAGGCATAGCCTGCATCGAAGATGCGCTTCACGAAGTCAATCTGCTCGATGATGTGTCCCGAAGCATGAGGCTCAATCGAAGGGGTTTGTACACCCAACTTCGCCATAAAGGTCTTGTAACGCTCGGTGTAGTAGTGGGCAACCTCCATAGGCTCCAACTGCTCCAAACGCGCCTTCTTTGCGATTTTATCCTCGCCCTCATCGGCATCGTGTTCGAGGTGTCCTACATCGGTGATGTTGCGCACATAGCGCACCTTGTAGCCCTCCGCCTTCAAGTAGCGGAACAAGAGGTCGAAGGTGATTGCAGGGCGGGTGTGTCCGAGATGCGGATCGCCATATACGGTTGGTCCGCAGACATACATACCCACACGACCTTCGTTGATAGGCTCAAACGCCTCCTTGCGGCGACTGAGCGTGTTGTAAAGAAGAAGTTTTGGTTTAGCCATATCTTTTTGTTTTTAGTTTCTTTGTTTTACAGACCCCCTCCGCTTCGCTCGTCCCCCTAACTTATGGGGACAAATTGTTGTGACCACATTTCCTCCCCTAAGTTAGGGGAGGTGGCTAAAAGCCGGTGGGGTCTGTTATCTTCTGCAAAATTAAAAATTTTTGCGCACAATACCGCAACAATCAAAAATTATTTCTAATTTTGTAACGCAGTCCGTTGGATTGCAGACATAATTACGCAGAAAGTGTAAGTTTATTCTCGTAAACGAAATCTAGCAATTTTCAAAGCAAAGGGAATAGGCAGACATCTTGCTGCGTCATACCACTTGGTATGGCGTGGAGTTGTTGCTTGTTTTATTTGCAGGGTTTGCTAGAGCCTCGTTTACTAAAATAAGTTTTCAGCACCACGCTTTCTTTTTTGAGCCTATTTAATTTGAATAAAAAATTCCACGACCTGCCTTTACGGACAATAAGCATTGCAAACATCTGCGACAGAGCCTGCCTAACTGCACTTTGGTTGGGTAGGCTCTAAATTATATACTTTCGTGTTCGGGGTAGTAAGCAGAAGATACAATCCACCGCCTAAAAACAACCATCGCCTCGCAGTTTCTTTCCTGCGAGGCGATACCTTTAATTCTCACCGCTGCGATTAAGCCGAGGGCAGAGGTTGTCTGCAAACTATGCCGAGGCGGAGCAGTGAAGACCGAAGGTCAATTCTCAATTCTCAATTATAACTTCGTTTTCGGTGCTCCCTGAATACCGAGCGAATCCTTCTCGCGCTGTGTGAGAATCAACTCTTTATCCTCTGCTCCAAGGGTGCGATAATACTCGTTGATACCATAGACCACATCCTCACGGTTGTAGTAGGCGGCGAGGTAGTAGAGGCGTGACAACTCGTCAAGTTTGTCGTACATGATATCTGCCACCAAGTCGCCCTGAATGCCCTCAAATAAGAGGTAGTACTCAATGTAGTCTATCAAGTTGTCGCCATACGCCAAAAGCAACGCATCGCCCTTCTCGTTCAAACCGAGGTCGTAGTAGCACTCGATGAATGGGAAGGTGTTGGCCTCCGAAAAACGAATTTGGTCAATCGGCAAAACCTCCAAACCCCTATCGAGTAACTCCTCAGCTCGCTGGGCATTGCCTTGCTTGATATATTCACGAGCAACACGAGCAAACGCCTCCCTTGCACGCGATACCGAGAGGTTGTACTGCGTGAAGTAGTCGACATAGACACGCTTGTCGGCGAGGTTGCCGTAACGCATCGTATTCATCAACTTGTCGTAGGCGTAGTCGGCATCTATGCGGCCAATGCTCCACGAATCTTTGTACGGAGTCAAGATTGGCACGAAACGATATGCGTAGCCATCAAACTGCAAGTAGTCCAACAAGCCGAACTTCTGCAAGACATAGACCTGCGTAAAGTAGATTGGGCGTTTCCAGTCGAAGTGGGTGAGCATATCGAGCAACATCAACTCCGAGCGTGAGAGCGAGGAGGCGTTGATGTTGATATAGACGGTATCGACCATCAAGTCGCGGTCCTTCTCTGCTACAATTCCCGAAGCGATAGCAGCATCTTTATCCACTGGCAGTGCAATACGCTTTGTCGGGATATAGTCGGCAGGC
>JAZRJD010000092.1:0-7706 GCA_045645625.1 Alistipes sp. | reverse complement strand
GGTACCCTTGAAGAAGCCGTGCTCGGTGAAGTGGGCAATGCCCTCCTCGCCCTTGCGCTCATCACGAGTACCAGCATTTATCATTATGGCGCATCGTGCCACCCCACTCTTTGTCTGGCGGTGTATGCAACGAATGCCGTTCGGGAGTTCGTATAAAAAAAATTCTTCCATAATTTTTTTAATTGACAATTGAAAATTGAGAATTGACAATTAAAGGTATTTTTGTTTATATATACGTCATTGCGAGAGCCGTTAGGCTCGTGGCAATCTCCCACTTTTAATTTTAATAACAATAAGGGAGATTCCCACAGTCGCTCCGCTCCTTCGGAATGACGACTGATTTCCTTCTGCAAAAGTAAAAATTTTTGCCGACAATACCGCAAGTATAGAAAATTATTTATAAATTTGCGTTGCAGTCCTCGGATTGCAGACATATTAGAAAGTGTTTTTCGGAGTCCTTATATGAGAATCTGACAGTTCGCAATGAGAGAGGGCAAAAGAACGACACTCATTTCTTGTATATATGCTATTGGTGTCCTTACACCAATTTGTTGGCATATTACAGGTGTGAGGAGTGTATCGTTTATTCTCTCAATGGCTTTGTCAGAGCCCTCATATAGATAGACGAAAATCAACCTCACACTTTCTTTTTGTCATAATAGTGCAAACACAATAAATTAAATTTTAATACTTACTATTATGAAAAGATTTTTACTTTCAGTCGTTCTTGTGACAAGTTTGGCACTTACATCGTGCCAATTTGATGATTCGGCTCTTTGGAGCAAACTCGATGAGTATGGCGAGTCTATTCGTGACCACGAACAGCGCATCTCTGCCCTCGAAGAGTTGTGCAAGCAGATGAATACCAATATCGAGGCGTTGCAGACTCTTGTCGATGCGCTCGAAAAGCGTGACTATGTAACCAATGTTTCGGAGGTGCGTAGCAATGGCGAGGTTATCGGTTATACCATTTCATTTGCTCATAGCGACACCATTACAATCTATCACGGCAAAGATGGCAAAGACGGAGCGAATGGTGCTGACGGCAAAGACGGTTATACTCCGCAGATTGGCGTAATGAAGGACACCGACAATATCTATTATTGGACTCTTGATGGAGAGTGGTTGCTCGATGGTAAGGGTAATAAGATACAAGCCAATGGAGTAAATGGCACTGACGGAACAAATGGAACTAATGGTGTAACTCCACAACTCAAAATCGAAAATGACTATTGGTATGTTTCATACGACAATGGCGCAACTTGGCAACAACTTGGTAAGGCAACGGGCGAAGATGGTACAAGTGGTATAATTATCAATGTCGAGGAGGGCGAATCGGAGGTTGCCTTTACTTTGGCAGATGGCTCGACTATCACTCTGCCCAAGAGCAATAACTCGAAAATTGTTGATGAAAACAACAAAATATATTATACCTCTACTGATGGAAAAAAACTATTTCCCTACGATGCAAGCACAAAAATGTTTGGCGCAATACTAATCTCCAATACATACGAAGATGGACAAGGAATACTAACATTCGATGATACGGTTACTTCGATTGGAGAGTGGGCATTCTATAATTGCACCTCGCTGACAAGTGTCACAATCCCTGACAGCGTTACTTCGATTGGAGATTATGCATTCAGTGGGTGTACCTCGCTGACAAGAGTTGATATTACCGATTTATCAGCTTGGTGTAAGATTAGTTTTGGTAATAGTCCAGCAAACCCTCTTTGTAACGGAGCAAAACTCTACCTCAATGGTAGCGAATTAACCGATATTACTATTCCTTCGGATATTACGGAGATTAATAATTATGCATTCTATGGTTGCAAATCGCTGACAAGTGTTACAATTCCTGACAGCGTTACTTCGATTGGAAATGATGCATTCTATGGTTGCAAATCGCTGACAAGTGTAACAATCCCGAATAGCGTTACTTCGATTGGAGATTATGCATTCAGTGGGTGTACCTCGCTGACAAGTATCACAATTCCCGATAGCGTTACTTCGATTGGAGATTATGCATTCCGTGGGTGTACCTCGCTGACAAGTGTAACAATCCCGAATAGCGTTACTTCGATTGGAAATCATACATTCTATTATTGCAGTAGCCTAACAAGTGTAACAATCGGCAATGGCGTTACTTCGATTGGAGGTGGTGCATTCTATGGTTGCAGTAGCCTAACAAGTGTAACAATCGGCAATAGCGTTACTTCGATTGGAGATTATGCATTCTCTGATTGCACCTCGCTGACAAGTATCACAATTCCCGATAGCGTTACTAAAATTGGAAGTTATGCATTCAATAACTGCTCGCTGACAAGTGTTACAATTCCTAATAGCGTTACTGAGATTGTAGATTTTGCATTCTGTAGGTGCACCTCGCTGACAAGTATAACGATTCCTGATAGCGTTACTTCGATTGGGTATGCTGCATTCTTTGATTGCACATCACTATCCACAGTAGCTATTGGTAATAGAGTTACTTCAATTGGAATAGAGGCTTTTTCTGGTTGTATTTCGCTGACAACTATTACAATTCCTGATAGTGTTACTTCGATTGGAGGTGGTGCATTCTGTTATTGCACCTCGCTAAAAGCATTTTACGGAAAATTTGCATCTACAGATAATCGTTGCTTAATAGTAGACGGGGCGTTAAATTCATTTGCTCCCGCTGGATTAACGGAATATACGATTTCCGATGGCGTTACTTCGATTGGAGGTGGTGCATTCTATGGTTGCAGTAGCCTAACAAGTGTAACAATCGGCAATAGCGTTACTTCGATTGGATATAAAGCATTCTATGATTGCACCTCGCTGACAAGTGTATATTGCAAGCCGACAACTCCGCCAACATTTGGTAGCGGTGCGCTTCCAATAAACAATGCATCTCTAATAATCTATGTGCCGACTGATTCGGTCGATGCTTATAAAGCCAAAGATGGTTGGAAAGATTATGCTGATTACATCAAACCATATAATTTTTAACTATTGAAAGAAGAAAACCATGAAAATTATTGTGGTTAAGGGAAATCAAAATACAGGTAAGACTACATCTATACGATTGGCATATGATATTGCATTATATCTCGGTGCTGCGATAATCACGCCACGCAATATAGAGGACAAACCACATAATGACTTTGAGACAGTGATATTCTATAATGGTAAGCGTATAGGATTTCACTCGGGAGGAGATTTGTTGAAATCATTTGAAGAGGTTATTGACGATTACAAGGAAAAGAAATGCGATACACTTGTAATGGCAAGTCGCAACTTTGATCAGACGAAACTTGATTCAATTTTCAGTGGTCATAATGTAGTCTTTCTCCATAAGACAATGACCGATGATATGGAGAATGTAGATATCGCTCGCAATATAGTTGTCAATTTATAAATTTAGCGTAGTAAAACCAGTATCGCCTCGCAGTTTGTTCTGCGAGGCGATAATCTTAAAAAGCCAATGGCTAATGGCTTTTTTAGTTTTTTTTGTTTTGCGGACTCTCGTCCTTGTCACGGCGCAAACCTTTTTAAGGGCTAGTAAGGGCTAGTAAGGACTATTAAGGGTGCGCTGAAAGAATTAAAAATTAAAAATACCTTTAATTGTCAATTGTCAATTCTCAATTCTCAATTTGCGAAGGAACTTCGCAGTGTGACTCTTGTCACAATGTACAAGTTCCGCAGGTGTGCCCTCAAAGACGATTGTACCGCCATCTGTGCCCGCCTCGGGACCAAGGTCGATGATATGGTCGGCACACTTGATAACCTCCATATTATGCTCCACAATCACTATTGTATGCCCAGCCTCAATCAGCGCATTAAAAGCCCTCAAAAGGCGGTTTATATCGTGGATATGCAGACCTGTCGTAGGCTCATCGAAGATAAACATCATTCGCTTATCCGAGAACTCCTTTGCCAAGTAGGAAGCCAACTTAACTCGCTGACTCTCACCTCCCGAAAGGGTTGATGAAGGCTGTCCGAGCTTTACATATCCCAAGCCTACATCGCTCAGTGTTTTCAGTCGCTCGATAATGCGGCGGCACTCCTTCGCATCTTCGCTGAAAAAGGCTATCGCCTCATCTACGCTCATGTCGAGGATGTCGCTCACCGACTTATCACGATACTTGACCTCCAAGACTTCATCTGTGAATCGTTTGCCGTTGCAAGCCTCGCAGGTGAGTGTGATGTCCGCCATAAACTGCATTGACACCTTAATTGAGCCCTCGCCCTGACACACTTCGCAACGACCTCCCGCAGAGTTGAACGAGAAGTGCGATGCTGTGATATTGTTGTGCTTGGCGTAGGGTTGCTCGGCAAAGAGTTTTCTTATCTCGTCCCACGCCTTGATATATATCGCAGGGTTTGAACGAGAGGACTTGCCGATAGGGTTTTGATCGACCATCTCCACACCTTTGAGAAGTGCAGTGTCGCCACTCAAACCATCGAAGTCGCCTGGGTGGTCGCCTGTATCAGCCAACTCACGATGCAGTGCAGGATAGAGAATATCCCTCGCAAGCGACGATTTGCCCGAGCCACTTACGCCCGTGATGCAGGTCATAACGCCCAACGGAATTTTGACCGAGATGTTTTTGAGGTTATTGTGACGGCAACCGTTTAACTTTATATAGTTGCTCCAACCTCGCACCGATTGCGGAACGGCAATCTCTCGTTTGCCCGAAAGATAGTCGGCAGTGTAACTCTCGGTGGCAGTCGAAAGATGCTCCAAATCGCCACTATATACTACTCTACCTCCATTTTTGCCCGCTTCGGGACCTATGTCTATAATGTGGTCGGCTGCACGGATAACCTCCTCTTCGTGCTCCACGACAATAACGGTGTTGCCCATATCGCGCAACTGTTTCAGCACCTCGATAAGGCGGTGAGTATCTCGTGGGTGAAGACCAATCGAAGGCTCATCGAGGATATACAACGAGCCCGTGAGGTTGCTTCCGAGCGAGGTTGCGAGGTTTATGCGCTGACTCTCTCCACCCGAAAGGGTTGCCGAGCCTCGGTCAAGAGTGAGATAGCCCAAGCCTACATCGCTGAGGTATTGCAAGCGGTTGCGCACCTCGGTCAGGAGGCGCTCCGAACTCTTTTTCTCGTGTTCATCGAGCGACACCGAAGCGAAGAACTCTATCGCCTCATCAACGGTCATACGCACAACCTCAGCGATATTTTTACCTCCGAACTGCACATACAACGCTTCGGGGCGTAGGCGTTTTCCCTCACATTCGGGGCAGATACTCTTGCCCGTATAACGAGCCTTCATCACTCGGTATTGTATCTTGTGGCGTTGCGAGTCGAGCATATCGAAGAAGGAGTTTAACCCCTCGAAATACTCATTTCCAAGCCATAGCAGCCTTCGTTGCTCCTCCGTAAGGGTGTGATATGGCGCATGAATCGGGAAGTCGAACTTGTGCGCATTCATCACAAGTTGGTCGCGGAACCAACGCATCGTATCGCCTCGCCAACAAGCAATGGCGTTGTCGAATATCGAGCGCGATTTGTCGGGTACAACCAACTCCTCGTCAATGCCCGTAATCTTGCCCCAACCCTCGCACTTCGGGCAGGCTCCGAGTGGATTGTTGAACGAAAAGAGGTGTTCGTTTGGTCGCTCGAACTCGATGCCGTCAGCCGTAAAGTTGGAGTTGAAGAGTCGCTTTTCGCCCTCGTGGATAATAACGCAACTGCTTGTGCCGTAGCCAAATGCTTGCGATACCGACTCTCGCATACGGGTTAGTGTATCGTCATCGCCCAAGACACGCAGGCGGTCGATAACGATGTAGATATCCTCGCCCGTGTGCTCCAAATCGACCTCCTTGATAAAGTCGTCAATCAGCACCGTCTTATCCTCCACCACAAGGCGTACAATGCCATCTTTGACAAGCGTGAGCAGTTTTTCTATAATGCTCTCGCCCTTGTCGAGGTGCATCGGAACGGCGATAACTACCCTCGCCCCCTCGCCCAACGAGAGGAGATACTCCACCACATCGTCAGTATCGTAGCACTTGACCTCCACGCCCGAAACAGGCGAAATGGTCTTGCCGACACGCGCATAGAGCAATTTTAGGTAGTCGTAAATCTCGGTTACCGTACCCACCGTAGAGCGTGGGTTGCGCGAGGATACCTTCTGTTCGATGGCGATAGCAGGGGCGATACCCGAAATTAAATCGACATCGGGTTTCGAGATGCGCCCCAAGAACTGACGAGCGTATGCCGAAAGGCTCTCTACATAGCGGCGTTGCCCCTCGGCAAAGATGGTGTCGAATGCCAAAGTCGATTTACCCGAGCCCGAAAGTCCCGTCACGACAATCAACTTCTCGTGCGGAATTTCGAGTTCGATGTTCTGCAAGTTGTGAACTCGCGCTCCTTTTATGTAGATTTTGTTATGCAAATTTTCTTTGTTTTTGCGGACTCCAAGCGTTGTCACGGCGCAGCGATTTATGGGGGCGCAGTCTGCGACTGCTTTATGGGGGCGGGCGTTCCGCCCTTTATGGGGGCGCTCCCGTTGGTCGCTTTATGGGGTGCGCTTTAATTTTTAATTCTCAATTCTCAATTCTCAATTCTCAATTCTCAATTCTCAATTAAAGAGACTCCCTCCACTTTCAGGAGTTTCGCTATAAGTTGCTCTGCTTCGCTCTCGCGGATACGCAGGCGCATCGTGCAGAGGTTGTCAAACACCTGTTCATCAATGCGTGGCGACATCTCCTTGATAATACGCATCACACCATTCATCGAGATATAGGAGAAATCGACCTTGATAACTCTATCAACGGTCTTTTCGATGATGTTGCTTGCTGCAATAACCTCGGCTGTGGACTCTTTGTATGCCTGTATCAAACCCGAAACTCCCAATTTCGTGCCACCGAAGTAGCGCACGACAACCACCAAGCAGTTGGTCAATTCTGCCGAGAGCAGCTGCCCCAAAATCGGCTTTCCTGCCGTTCCCGAAGGCTCTCCGTCATCGTTTGCGCGGAACACCTCACCCTGCGCACCAAGGCGGTAGGCGTAGCAGTGATGCGTGGCATCGTAGTACTCCTTACGCAGAGCATCGAGCAACTCCTTTACCTCCTCCTCGCTCTCTACGGGGTAGGCGTAAGTTAGGAACTTGCTACTGCGCTCCTTATATATCGCTTCGGCTGGCTCGGCGATGGTCAGGTATGAGTCCTTCTGCTCCGACACGACTACTTCACTTTGTTAAACAATCTGCCCCAGCGGATACCATCTTCGCCCTTCGAAAAGGCGATAAACGATGCTTTGCCTACGATATGGTCCTCCGGCACAAAGCCCCAATAGCGCGAATCTGCCGAGTTGTGGCGGTTGTCGCCCATCATAAAGTAGTAGTCCATCGCAAAGGTGTAGGTCGAAGCCTCCACGCCATCGATAAATATCTTGTCGTCCTCTACGCGAAGGTCGTGCCCCTCGTATTGGTCGATAATACGCTCGTAGAGAGGGAGATTCTCGATTGTGAGTTCAACCGTAGCACCCTTCTGTGGTACCCACAATGGACCGAAATTGTCCTGTGTCCAAGCGTAGCGGCTATCGTGCGGAAAGGCATCGAGCGATGGCTCGGTGTTGTTGTATCGCTCCACGCTCTCCACACTCTTGTATTTGCGCAACTGCTCGGCACCCCTCTCGGTGGTTGCTGCGTAGTAGTATGGCGCAGTGCCGTTGTACTCCGTGATGTCGAGGTTTGCAAAGGC
>JAZRJD010000091.1:0-2739 GCA_045645625.1 Alistipes sp. | reverse complement strand
ACCTCGTGTAAGCCATCTTCAACAATTAGGTTTCGCGCATTGTTTTGGAAACTATAACTTTTCAAAAATAATGCTAAATATGAAGAATCCAAACACTCACGCAGATTTAATCCGTACGGAGATTTCAATTTTATCCCTATTTGACACAGAAACCCACGAGGAGCGAGTTCTCTCGGCTCGGTGTGTTAGTCGCAACAATATCAGTCATCGCAAGAGTCTGTTCGAGAAACGAATGACAGAGTTTATTGAGAATAACTACACCATAGCATATATGGCATATCTTTGTAATATGAGTGTTACAGCCTTTAAGAAGAGATTTGCCGAGTATTATGAGTTACCACCTCACAGATGGTTTGTCAAGCAACATCTTCACCGAGCAGCTGAACTGCTTTTATCGGAGGATTTATCGATTAAGGAGATAAGCCATAAGTGCCATTTTGTGAATCAGTCACAATTTACAAATCGTTTTAAGCGAGAATATAGATTGACACCGAAGCAGTATCGGGAGAGAAACTTACACACGAACAACCGAATTAGGCTACGAGAGTAGAGTCGATAGATATGTATGTGAAGATTGCTCGGATTGTCCACCGAAAAAGGAGTGTACAAAGGCAAAAGGAAACAGAGAGATAGAGGTAAATCACTCGCTCAACGAATACAAGAGACAAGTGAGGGAACTGCTAACCTCCGAACGAGGACTGTATCATCGCTCCAAACGACCAATAGAACCTGAGGCGGTATTCGGACAGATTAAAGATGCGCACCATTTTCGTAGATTTCGCTTGCGCTCAATGCCGAAAGTGAATATTGAATTAGGTTTGATAGCGATGGCACACAACCTACGAAAATTGGCAAAACTAATAACTGATAGACCGAATAACGACAATAACAACAAAACTAATATCTATAATCACAGAGCGAACAGAGCGAATATGAGCAATCTGAACACGGCTAGCCTCTATTTAGCACAAATATACACTGTATAGTGCGATTTTATTGAAACTATTACGATCTTTGATTATTGAAATTTTTAGGCCAATCTTTCTCTCTACAGTCCTCTACAACTAACAAGCCTGCCTAACAAAAACTTGTTAGGCAGGCTCGAGTTTTTGACAACTTATGACAATCGCTAAACAAAAAGAGAAAAAGCCAAAATTTTTTCTCTCCACTCCTCTTTATAAACCTCAAAACCGCACCTCCAACCACGAAATAACAAAAAACGATGATTTAATCGCAAATTTTTACTACCTTTACTACAAAATTTTGATAACTATGGCTAAACTTAATACAGCAGATATCGGTTTTGAAGATCAGATTTGGAAGGCGGCGGATAAGATGCGTGGCAACATCGACGCTTCGGAGTATAAGTCCGTGGTGCTTGGTCTTATCTTTTTGAAGTACATTTCGGATAAGTTCGAGGCTCGCTACGAGGAGCTCATAAACGAGGGCGAGGGCTTCGAGGAGGACAAGGACGAGTACACCGCCGAGAACATCTTCTATGTCCCTACGGAGGCTCGCTGGTCGGTTATCGCAGCGGCGGCCCATACGCCAGAGATTGGCACGACTATCGACAACGCTATGCGTGCCATCGAGAAGGAGAACCGTCGACTGAAAGATATTCTGCCCAAGAACTTCGCTCGCCCCGAACTCGACAAACGTCGCTTGGGCGATGTGGGCGATTTGTTCACCAATATCAAGATGCACGAGCACGGCGACTCGAAGGATATCCTCGGTCGTGCCTACGAATACTGCCTCTCGAAGTTTGCCGAGGCGGAGGGTAAGCTGGCGGGCGAATTCTACACCCCTGCTTGCATTGTCAAGACTTTGATTAATGTCTTGGAGCCCTACGCAGGTCGTGTCTATGACCCTTGCTGTGGCTCGGGCGGTATGTTTGTGCAGTCGGCAAAATTTATCGGGAGCCACGCCGGCAATATCAACCAAATCTCGGTCTATGGCCAGGACTCTAATCCTACCACTTGGAAGATGGCGCAGATGAACTTGGCTATTCGTGGCATCGAGGCGGACCTCGGACAGTATAATGCCGACACTTTCTTTGGCGACTGCCACCCGACCTTGAAGGCGGACTTTGTCTTGGCAAATCCTCCTTTTAACCTCTCCGATTGGGGCGCAGACAAGCTCGCTGACGATGTGCGCTGGAAGTTCGGCACGCCACCTAATGGCAACGCCAACTTTGCGTGGATTCAGCACATTATCCACCACCTCGCACCTGCGGGCAAGGCGGGCGTTGTGCTTGCCAATGGCTCGCTGTCGAGCCAGAGCGGTGGCGAGGGCGATATTCGCAAACGCCTTGTCGAGGCCGATTTGGTCGATTGCATCGTGGCGATGCCTTCGCAGTTGTTCTACACTACGCAAATACCCGTCTCGATTTGGTTTTTCAATAAGGCGAAGAAGCAGAAGGGCAAGACTCTCTTTATCGATGCCCGCAACCTCGGCACTATGGTTACCCGCAAACTGCGTGAACTGACCGATGGCGCGGAGGGCGATATTATGCGTATTGCCAATACCTATAAGGCATTTGCCGAGGGGACACTCGCCGATGAAAAGGGCTTCTGCGCTGTGGTTGATATCCAGAGGATTGCCGAGCAGGACTTTGTCCTCACCCCGGGCCGCTATGTAGGCATTGCCGAGCAGGAGCAGGACGCCGAGCCATTCGAGGAGAAGATGTCGCGCCTTACGGGCGAACTCGCCACCCTCTTTGAGCAGTCGCACACCCTCGAA
>JAZRJD010000090.1:0-3259 GCA_045645625.1 Alistipes sp. | reverse complement strand
TATTACTTAGGATATCCGCAATGATATAAACAAAATTTAAGTATAGTTTATCCCCTCAAATAATGCTTAACATATAGTATAGTTTAATTTATTTCTCTCTTTTGCCCTTGATGATTCTCAACTCTGCTTTTGTCTTCGGTTCTTACCTAAATTTCTGTTCAGAGAAGCGCCAAACAGTTTTACTGGCGAAAACGTTTTATATTTGTTTGTGTATTGTGTTGATATATAGAGCATCACGAGTGTTTGTGCTGTACACCTCTCAAAGAGGATACTCCACTGGGTCGCCTGCTTTTTTTATAAAAGAAAAGTCGGAATTGCAGCGATTTGTCTTGGGGTGCAAGGTGCTCATAAAAGTTCTATTTACAACTATTATGGAATAAATAGGGTGATAATAGTTTAATTTGCAACTATTATGCAGTAATAATTTATTCCGGCTTGCAGCCCCGAAATTTCGGTTGAGGGTGAAATAGGGCGAAAAAATAGGATTTTGCAAATTTTTGCAAAATCCTTAAAGTGTTAATTATCAACTATTTAATGCGTAAATCTACTTAATTTTACTTTCTGTTTAGACAAGTAATAACTTATTGATATTCAGTGTGTTACGAATGGCTATTTTCCGATGCAGAAGTTGGCGAAGACATTGCGGAGGATGTCTTCGCTGGTGATTTTGCCGGTGATTTCGGCGAGAGCGTTGATTGCTGTGCGGATATCCTCCGACAAAAGTTCCTCCGACACTCCCATATCAAGAGCCTTAACCGCCGTTCGCAGCGATGTATGTGCCCTGCTCAGCGCTTCGAAGTGGCGCATATTCGACACCACAACCTCGCCCCTATAAAGCCCATCGGTATCGACCGTTGCACGCAGTGCCGAGCGTAGTTCCTCAATGCCCTCGCCCTCGCGCGCCGAGATATATATCGCATCTGCAACACCTCGCTCCTCCGTTGTATCCATCTTATTCACAACGCGGAGCAGTGTCTGCCCCTCGCCAAGGCGTGGCAACTCCACCCTACTCTCCGACGGCTCGGTCATATAGAGAACAATCTGCGCCTCGCGCATTGCTCGTTCGGTACGCTCGATACCCATCTGTTCGAGGCGGTCATCGGTTTCGTGCAGTCCCGCCGTATCGATAAAGCGGAAGCGGATATCATCTATAACAACGCTCTCCTCAATCGTATCGCGCGTAGTGCCGGCAATATCCGACACCATAGCCCTATCATCGCCCACCAAGCGGTTAAGTAGCGTACTCTTGCCCACATTCGGACGACCGACAATAGCCACAGCAACACCCTCGCGGATAGCATTTCCCACGCGGAATGACTCCATAAGTCGCGTCACCACGCTATCGGTATGTTCCAGCATCGAGCGCAGTCGCGCACGGTCGGCAAACTCGACATCCTCCTCCGAAAAGTCGAGTTCGAGTTCGAGCAGCGTAGTTATATTTAGCAACTCCTCGCGCAATGCCTCCAACTGCTCCGAGTAGCCGCCACGCATCTGCGTTGCTGCCAATGTATGCGCTGCACGCGACTCGGCAGCAATCAAATCTGCCACCGCCTCTGCCTGCGAGAGGTCTATGCGACCTGCCGCCAAGGCGCGTTGCGAGAACTCCCCTGCCTCCGCCATACGAGCACCCTGCGCACATAAAAGGCGAATAACTTCCTGTGCGATATAGCGTGAGCCATGAATCGAAATCTCGACCGACTCCTCGCCCGTATAGGAGTACGGTGCGCGGAACACTGCCACCACAACATCATCTACCACGCGCTCTCCATCGCAGATTGTGCCGTAGTGAATGGTGTGCGACTTGGCATCTGTCAGCGATTTGCGCCCCCTGAAAAGTCGGTCGCACAACACCACCGAGCCTTCTCCACTCATACGGATAACGGCAATTGCGCCACCAAGGGCAGTTGCAGGAGCAACTATAATAGGATTTTGCTGCATACGATTATCTAATTAGGAGCGACGAGTCGCCATACGACAAGAATCGGAAGTCGTGCGAGAGGGCGTAGTCGTAAATTTTATGCCAATCCTCGCCCAGATATGCCGATACAAGCAACAGCAGAGTCGATTTCGGCTGATGGAAGTTGGTTACGATATTGCGTACGATGCGGAACGAGTAGCCAAGCGGAGTAATCATTATCTCGGTTGCGGCGTGTAGTCGCTCCAAGCCATTCTGCTCCATATATAATATAAGTATATCGAGAGCCTCCTCGCCCGAGAACTCCACAGGGATATCATACAATTCCCACTGCCCCACCGTTGCGCAGTCATAGGTCTTGCCATTTTTTATTCGCCAAGCCAATGCCGAGAGCGACTCCAATGTTCGCACCGAGGTAGTGCCTACGGCGACAATTTTGCCGTAGTTCTCACGCAGCTTACGCAAGGTTGCGAGCGTAACATCGAAATGCTCGGTGTGCATTGCGTGTTTGGTGGCATCTTCGTCTTTTACGGGCAGAAATGTTCCTGCACCCACATGGAGTGTAACCTCCGCAAAGTCGAAACCTTTTGCCTTCATCTGTTCGATAAGTGGCTGCGTAAAGTGTAGACCTGCGGTAGGTGCTGCCACCGAGCCCTCGAAGCGCGAATAGACGGTCTGATAGCGGGTATTATCAATCTCCTCGCTCTCACGATTGAGGTATGGCGGAATAGGAATGCGACCAAGATACTCCAACAACTCGCCAAAGGTCATCGGTGCCGACCACTCGAAGCGAACGATATGCTCACGAGTACCACGCTCGGCGATGTAGGCCTGCAAGGTGTAGTTCTCGCCCTCATACTCGAAAGGTATCTGCACCGCTCCCTCCTTCCACTTTTTGAGGTTGCCCACGATGCACGACCACTCGCACTCGCCCTTTACCGCAAAGGCGTGTTCGTAGTCGGCAGGGTTGTGAGGCTCCAAGCAAAAGACCTCGACTCTCGCTCCCGAAGGCTTGTGCATAACGAGTCGTGCTCGCACTACCTTTGTGTTGTTGAATACGAGCAACGAGCCCTCGGGCAACTCACTCGGAATATCCGAGAAGTGTCGTTCGCTTATCTCGCCCTGACGATAGATGAGCAACTTCGATGAATCACGCTCCGAAAGTGGAAATTTCGCAATTCGCTCGTCAGGCAACGGATAGTCGTAGTCGTTTATGTTGATGTATCTCTCCATAGATTAGCCATTAGCTATTAGCCTTTAGCCATTAGCTTTTTTTTATAAAATTGGGCTGTCGCTTGACAGCCCAAAAGTCATTTTATTAGGTTTGCTCTTATTGCCCCCTCG
>JAZRJD010000089.1:0-22799 GCA_045645625.1 Alistipes sp. | reverse complement strand
TCCCTCGATGATACGATAAGTTACGGTGATTGTGTCACCTGCGCTGAACTGAGGGATGTCGGCATCAGTCTTTGTCCACATCTGCTCGTTCACGAGTCTGATTAATGAATCCTTGTTCATTGTTGCAACAAAAATTTAATAAGTTTCCATTCAACATTATCGCTGCAATCTTGCTACCATAGCCGGACACTGCCGTCTAATCCCGCCCTTCCAATCGGTTTTTAAGCCCCGATTTTCGTGACATTTCGCTCAACTGCCCTATATAAGAGGTTGATATGCGGGTGCAAAGGTATAACTAAAAATTGAGAATTAAAAATTAAGAATTAAAAATTGTCAAAAAAATCAAAATGATATTATTGTGTGCAACTTACTTTCCTCTCTCGTCTTTCCTCTCTCGTCTGTTTTTTAACACGAGGTGTTCGAGCATCAGCACCGTTATAATACCCATCACAAAGCCATTGCCGACAATCGGGCGAAGTAGCGATGGAACTGACGCCATAGCTTCGGCAGGAGCAAACGATAGAATAACGGTGAGCATAATTGGCAAGCCCAAAATCAGACCATCTTTGAACGATAGCACCGCCTTTGTCGAGTGCATAATCTCCAAGCCTGCTGCCACCTGCGTAGCCATAAGGTAGAGCAGCACGATACCCATAATCGGTTGCGGAATTGTCAGAAGCACCGACACCGCCTGCGGAAAGAGTGCCAGTACAATCATCGCCACCGCTGCGGGCAGCATTGTATAGCGCGAGGCACACGATGTTGAGGCAACCACGCCCGGCGAGAGCGAGTAATCGACCACGCCCGGAACACCCGCTGCGCCACTCACGATATTCATCACTCCCGTAACGAGCAGACCGCGATTCTGACGCCGATCTATATTCGGTGCCGCAACAAACTCTCCGAGCGACTGCACCGAGCCTACCTGATTGATAAGTAGTGCGATATAGCAGAACAGGAATGCGATAACCACGCCCGTATCGAGGTGCCACTCGCCGACAAAGAGTTGCGGAGCCGCACTATCGCTGACAAACTCCTTCGGGAAGTCGGTCATGCAGTAGTAGAGTAATGAGCCGAGAATCATTGCGAGAATTACGACCATCGACTTCCAGATTCCTCGCAAAACCTTATTCGCCCACGCCATAACCGCCACGCCGACAATAGCCGACACGAGCGCAAGTCCTGCGTGCGCCTTATCGGCAAAGATAAGCCCCACGATAGGTTTAGCCATTGTGAAAGATATAAGTATCACAATCGCGGCAACGATGCGTGGCGTAAAGATTTTTTGTATGTACTTCATCGCTCCGACCGCAGCCAGCAGCGTAACCACTGCACCTCCGATAACCATCGAAGGGTAGATTGTCGAGGCGGTGTGTCCCTGCGATGCGGCGGCGATAACGCCCATCAATAACACTGCGGCAGGTCCTGCCACGAGGGGCAGACGATGCCCCATCAACACCTGTACAATAATCGTTATACCGCAGATGGCAAACAACTTCTGCGTGAAGAATACCACCTCGCCCGCAGGTGCAATAAAGGTGCTTGTAAGCACCACAGGGATACAAATCATCAGCCACTGCAAGCCGTAGAGCAGTATGGCACCGAAATTCGGTTTGTCGTCTATGTTAAATTTGAAATCCATCTCAATACCCTCTCGATGCACACTACTTGCACATCTCCTTAATCACCTTCTTGGCAAGCAGTGGCTCGTCAGTGGTGATGAAATCGACTCCGTTCTCGATACACCAGCGGATATCCTCCTCTTTGTTCACAGTCCAAGCATTTACATACATACCCAATTTGTGAGCCTGCTTGATCCACGACTTTTTCTTTTTCAGCACCTTGTAATTGTAGTCGATACCGGCACAGCCCATCGCCTTGCAGTATGCAGGTGTGTAGTCGCCATTTAGGTAGGCAATTTTTGCCCCCTCGGGTGCGAGGCGTGCAAGTTCCCAGCAAACCCATGGGCGGAAGGCGATATACTCGACCTCGTTCTCCAACTTGTGAGCCGCAACCATCGCAACGGTCTTCTCCACAATCTCGGTTTCGAGTTGAGGAGTTGGCTGGTCCTTAATCTCGATAATGAGTTTTGTGTTCTTCGACTGCGCCAACTGGTTGAGGTACTCTTCGAATGTCGGCACGGTCTCGCCACTTTCGAGCGGAATGGACTGAACTTTCTCCTTGGTGCTATGGTTTACATTCACTCTCGGTGATGTATCCTTCTTGCCCGGATGTGATGGTCCGTGCACTACGAGTACCTCGCCATCTTTTGTGAGTTGGAGGTCGCACTCCGAGCCCCAGATGCCCGCCTCTTGTGCCGCTTTGAGGGCGTTAAGTGAGTTCCTTGCTGCCCCCTCGCTCTTGTGAAATCCGCGGTGAGCAATAATCTTTGGTGCAGCGTACTGCGCCGATGCTGTAATACCAACCATAACAGTTGCCAATAATGTTAATACCTTTTTCATGATGTTATTAATTATTTTAATGGTACTCATTAATCACTTTTCGTACCAACATCGGATTGTCCGAAATAATCAAGTCGATGCCCAATTTTACCATTTGACGAATATCCTCTTCGCGGTTTGGCGTCCACGCTATGGTCTTTACATTGTAGAGCGCGCACTGCTCCAATAGTTCCGACTTTTTTGCCCATGCTATATGGTTGTAACCGATATATTTACAACCCAAACCTACGCGCCAAGCCACCGAGTATGCGCCATTGGTAAAGAGTATATTGTCGGCTCGTTTGTTTAGTCGTTTCAGTTGATAGACCGACTGCTCGATATTTACCATGTAGAGAACTCTCTCCTGCAATTTGTACCTGCTTACAAGCGTTGCCACCTCTTTTATGAGTCGTTTTTGAATTGCAGGTGTGTTGTGCGCCTTTATGTCGATAACAACCCCTGTGGTTTGGTGCTTTGCAACCTGCTTCAATATATCCTCGAATGTCGGAACAACCTCGTGGTTGCTTAGTAGATACTCTTGGATTTCGGCTTTGGTAGACCTCTGAACATGTACACCATCTCTCTTGCTGGGGTGCCACGCTCCATGTACAGCCATCGGAACACCATCGGTGGAGAGATTAACATCAATCTCAACCCACTCGAAGCCTGCCTGCTGTGCCATCTTCAACGCCTCGATAGAGTTTCTCGCAGCTCCATCTTTCTGGTGGTAACCTCTATGTGCAACAATCTGGGGTTGCGCTATTGCTGTAAGAGATAGTGCAATAAGTGCGAAAAATAGATAATATCTTCTCATAAACAGTCTATTTTTTTCCAAATAACTCTACAAATGTATGAAAAATAGTTGAAAAGTTGTATATTTGCCGAGAAAAAAAGATGAGAGGCAAAAGACGAGAGAAATGCAAAATGCAGAATGCAGAGTGATTTTTCAACTACTCACTACTCGTTACTCACTACTCACTAAAAAAAGCCAATGACCAATGGCTAACGGCTAAAAGCAAAAAAAAGTATGCAGGAGTATATATCAAAGCAACAACAGATTTTTCGTTCGGCAGCGCAGATCTATCCGCTGATATCGAACTTCTCGCTTTTGACATCTGCCGTGGCAGATAAGGTCGAGGAGTGGCAGGCTACGGAGGATAACTGCTCGTTTAAGTTCAAGGGCTTTACGGTCGCTCTGCGTATGGAGGAGAAGATCGAAAACAAGCATGTGAAGATTACGGGTGACGGTGGTAGTGTGCCTATGGACTTCTCGTTTTGGATTCAACTCCATCAGGTGTCGGAGGGTGATACCCGTATCCGCTTGGTGCTGCATGCCGAACTGAATATGATGATGCGAATGATGATTGGCAGCAAATTCCAAAAGGGCTTGGATCAGGCGGTTGAGGGTTTTGCCTCGGCTTTCAACCAAATTTAACCGTTGTGGGCAGGTTTTTTCGTCAGACAAAATGGCGTAAATATCTAATTTTGTAAAAAATAACGAAAAAATTTTGCTCGGTTGGCAAATTAAATGTATATTTGCAACCGCAAAAAACGGATATTATAAAAATTTACTATTTATTTAATTTCTAATAGTTATGACAAAGGCAGATATCGTTAGCGAAATCGCTAAGAAGACTGGCGTTGAGAAGACCCAGATTCAGACAATTGTTGAGGCATTTATGGAGGAGGTTAAGGGCTCGCTCGAGAAGGAGGAGAATGTATATCTTCGTGGCTTTGGCTCGTTCATCATCAAGAAGCGCGCAGAGAAGGTTGCTCGTAACATCTCTAAGAATACAACTATCACTATCCCTGCACACAACATTCCAGCATTCAAGCCGGCTAAGTCGTTCGCAGCAAAGATTAAGTAAGACAAACCATCAAAATTCTTATAACTATGCCAAACGGAAAGAAGCATAAGCGTCACAAGATGGCTACGCACAAGCGCAAGAAGCGTCTGCGTAAGGACCGTCACAAGAAGAAGTAATCAAAACTTCTCATAGGTTTTAACGCTAAGGGTGCGGAATGCCTCTTAGCGTTACCTATTTTAATTCTGCTTTTAGCCATTAGTTGTTGGCTATTGGCAGAGAGATAAAAAGTTAATGGCTAATAGCCAAATAATTAAGCACTAAACGATGAATAGAGAACTGTTTGTTAATGTCACATCCACCGAGATAAATATCGCCCTGTGCGAGGATAAGGTCTTGGCGGAGTTGAGTCGCGAGGTCGCACATACGGGCTTCGTGGTTGGTGATATCTATCTCGGTAAGGTGCATAAAATTATGCCGGGACTCAACGCCGCGTTCGTAGATATCGGACACGAGCGTGATGCCTTTATTCACTATCAAGACTTGGGAACGCACTTCCCTTCGCTCTGCAAAATCGTCAAGAGTTACCAGCCCGGAAACCGAGGTATTCGCCTCGATACGATGAAACTCGATGGTGCTACGGAGGTGGAGAAGGAGGGCAGGCTCTCCTCCTACCTGCAAGTCGGACAGTTGGTTATGGTGCAGATAGCCAAGGAGGCTATCTCGACCAAGGGACCTCGTCTTACCGCCGACATATCTTTGCCGGGTAGAAATATCGTTCTCTTGCCTTTCACCTCAAAGGTGCTTCTCTCGCAGAAGATTCGCTCGAACGAGGAGAAGAGACGATTGAAGCGAGTGGCAGCGGGTGTTTTGCCAAAGAACTTTGGTGTTATTATCCGCACGGCAGCGGTCAATGCCTCCGACCTCGATGTCGAGCAGGATATTCTAGCTGCGGTGGAGAAGTGGCGCAAGACCTGCCAGCAGATTCGCAAACGCACCGCTCCGGCACTTCTGATGGGAGAGATGAGTCGTGCCAACACGATTATTCGTGATACGCTCGATGGCTCGTTCTCGCAGATATGTGTCGATGACGAGGCGATGTACAACGAGATTCGCTCCTATATCCGCGCCGTAGATGCCGAGAAGGAGCGCATCGTAAAACTATACCGCGGCACAGTGCCGATTTTCGATAACTTCGATGTTTCGCGACAGATAAAGTCGTTGTTTGCGAAGTATGTATCGTTGAAGCGTGGAGCCTACCTCATTATGGAGTCCACCGAGGCAATGCATGTCATAGATGTCAATTCGGGAAATCGCACCAAGGCCGAGGATAATCAGGAACAGACGGCAATGGAGGTAAACCTAGCTGCAGCGGCAGAGATAGCGCGACAGATTCGTCTGCGCGACTGGGGCGGTCTCATCATTGTCGATTTTATAGACCTGCATAAGTCGCAAAACCGTCAACTCCTCTACGAGGAGATGAATCGACTTATGGCATCAGATAAGGCGAAGCACACGATACTTCCTCTCTCGAAGTTCGGATTGATGCAGATTACTCGTCAGCGTATCCGTCCTGTGGCGGTGCACAATACCGAGGATATCTGTCCGGCTTGTGGAGGTACGGGAAGGGTGGAGCCTACAATACTCCTCGACCGCAAAATCGAGAATCAGATATCGCTGCTGACCATGGAGCGCGGACACAAGTATATCCGCTTGGTGGTGAGCCCTTATGTAGCCGCCTTCTTAAAGAGTGGCATCTTGTCGTTGCGCCGTAGGTGGTCGTGGCGATATGGGGCGCGTATCAAGGTTGTGGCAGACCAGAGTGTCGGCATGATAGAGGTGCGCTACGAGGATAAGAGGGGTAACGACATCTTGAAGGTGAAAAAGGCTGAAAAGTCGAAGCGTAGGGATAGGTAAGTCCGTACATTATGCACGAAATACTGAGATTTGCCGAGCATTCGCCACAAGTGGAGCAACTCGGCAAAGTGTTGGAGAAAAAAGGCAACACCGTCCTTCTCAACGAGATGGTCGGCGGTGCTTTTTTATTTTATATGGCGGCAACCATCGCCCGCAGGGGCGGTGTACATATCATTGTCAGCGAGGATAGAGATGCCGCAGCCTACGCCCTGAACGACCTCTACGCCTTGTTGGGCGAGGAGGGTGTTTTGTTCTTCCCTTCGGCGTATAAGCGTTCGGTGGTCTATGGTACCGAGGAGGCGGAGAGCGTGGTTATGCGCACGGGCGTACTGAACGCGCTGAAAAATCATAAAGAGGGATTTTTGGTCGTTGCGACCTATCCCGAGGCGTTGGCGGAGCAAGTTGCCGACTTGGAGGGTTTGACGGCGGAGTCGTTGCACCTCCGCAAGGGTGACCTTATCGAGGTTGCGGAGTTGGAGGAGAAGATTCAGGCGTTGGGATTCGAGAAGGTCGATTTTGTCTACGAGCCGGGGCAGTACTCGGTGCGAGGCGGAATTTTCGATATATTCTCCTACTCGGAGAGTAAACCCTATCGTTTGGACTTCTTCGACTGCGAGATAGATTCGATACGAAGATTCGAGTTGTCGAGCCAACTGTCGAGCGACAGATTGGAGGAGATAGATATTATCTCGAACATCAACCGTGCCGATGTGGGGCGTGTGTCGTTGGCAGAGTTTGCGGGCGAGGCGACCTATTGGTTTGCAGATGCAGATTTTGTCTTGGGCAAGGTCGATGATTTGCGCCGTAAGGCGTTGCAGGAGTGCGATGAGCCGGAGGAGATGACGGCAAAACTAACCTCGCGTAAGGAGTTACTCGAAAACATGTCGGAGGCGAATGTGGTATTTTTGCGAAATACACTTACCGAGCGACCTGCATCGCAGACAATTTTATTCCATACTTCGCCACAAAACAGTTTCAATAAGAACTTCGAGGTGCTTGCCGATGAACTCGTTGCAAGGCACGAGGCGGGCTATCGCACGCTGCTGATGTCGGAGAATAGGGCGCAGGCGGAGCGTTTGGAGGGTTTGCTCTACGCTACGGGGCGCGAAGGAGCCAAGTTCGAGTTGGCACGATTGACTCTGCACAACGGCTTTACGGACCACGACCTCAAAATCTCGCTCTATGCCGAACATCGCCTCTTCGAGCGTTATCGCCGCTACAAGATAAACGGTCAGATTAAGCGCGATGAGCAGATGACCATTGCCGAACTGAACTCGTTGCAGGTTGGCGATTATGTCACCCATATCGACCATGGCGTAGGTCGCTTTGGTGGTCTGGTAAAGATTGAGGAGGGAGGCAAGATGCACGAGGCGATAAAGTTGGTCTATCGTGATGGCGATGTCCTCTTTGTGAATGTCCACTCACTGCACCGCATTGCCCGCTACAAGAGTGGTGATGAGGAGGCTCCGAAGGTGCATAAACTCGGTAGCGGAGCGTGGCAGAAGATTAAGAATGCAGCGAAAAAGGCAGTTAAGGATATTTCGCGCGAACTTATCGCACTCTATGCCAAGCGTAAGGCAAGTGAGGGTTTTGCCTTCTCGCCCGATAGTTATCTGCAACAGGCTTTGGAGGCTTCGTTCGAGTGGGAGGATACGCCCGACCAGTTAAAGGCTTCCGAGGCTGTAAAACGCGATATGGAGTCGGAACGCCCGATGGATAGATTGCTCTGCGGAGATGTCGGATTCGGAAAGACCGAGGTGGCAATCCGTGCAGCATTCAAGGCGGCAACCGATGGCAAGCAGGTGGCGGTGTTGGTGCCGACCACGATTTTGGCACTGCAACACTATCGCTCCTTCCGTGAGCGACTGCGCGAGTTCCCCGTTACGGTCGAGTATCTCAACCGCACAAAGAGTGCGAAGGATACCGCGCGCATATTGGAGGAGTTGCGGTCGGGCAAGATTGATATCCTTATCGGAACACACAAGATGCTCGGCAAGGGTGTGGAGTTCAATGACTTGGGATTGCTGATTATTGACGAGGAGCAACGATTCGGAGTGGCTGCGAAGGAGAAACTTACCCAACTGCGCGTGAGTGTCGATACGCTGACTTTGACCGCTACGCCAATTCCGCGAACGCTGCAATTTTCGTTGATGGGGTCGCGCGATTTGTCGATTATATCCACGCCACCACCAAACCGCCGACCTATTCAGACCGAGTCGCACACCTTCTCGGAGGAGTTGGTAAAGGAGGTTGTCGAGGCGGAGTTACAGCGCGATGGTCAGATATACTTTATCCACAACCGCGTGGAGGATTTGATGACGATAAAGGGTATGCTGATGCGCCTCTGCCCCGATGCGCGTGTGGCGGTGGCACACGGACAGATGCGCCCTGCCGAGTTGGAGAAGACCATTATGGACTTTATCTACCACGACTACGATATCTTGGTTGCGACCTCGATTGTGGAGAGTGGCGTAGATATTCCGAATGTAAATACGATAATCATCAACAATGCCGACCGCTTCGGTTTGAGCAACCTGCACCAGTTGCGAGGTCGTGTAGGACGAAGTGACAGAAAGGCGTACTGCTATCTGTTGTCGCGCCCTGACGAGATGCTGTCGAGCGATGCAAGGCGCAGGTTGAGGGCTATCGAGGAGTTCTCGGATTTGGGCTCGGGATTCAATATCGCGATGCAGGATTTGGATATCCGCGGTGCGGGAAATCTGCTCGGTGCGGAGCAGAGTGGCTTTATCGCAAATATCGGATTTGAAACCTACCAGAAGATTCTCAACGAGGCTATTGCCGAGTTGCGTGCCGAGGGACTTGATGTTGCAGGTTTGAGCAACGAGGAACAGACGGTAGTCGAGGAGATGCGCTATGTTGATGATGTGACGCTCGAACTCGATGTTGAGGCGGAGTTGCCAGAGGAGTATGTGCGCCAGCAGGCGGAGCGACTGAAGTTGTACCGCAAGATTGATGCTATGACTGATGAGGACTTGCTTGCGAAGTTCGAGTCGGATTTGGAGGACCGCTTCGGTAAGATGCCACAGGCGGCGAAGGAGTTGATGAATGCGGTGCGCTTGCGCTGGGAGGCAATGCGACTTGGCATGGAGCGCGTAAAGGTGAAAAATGGCTTGATGATAGTCCGCTTTGTGGGTGACGAGCAGTCGCCATACTATCGTAGTGAGGTCTTTATGGAGTTGCTACGCAAAATCACCGCGCAACCCGACCGTTTTGTGCTGAAACAGCGCGATGGAAAATTGCAGATGACGGTGCGCAAGGTCGAAAGTGTTGCTTCGGCAGTAGAAATCTTAAAATCATTATAAACTCTCAACTCTCAACTAAAAGGGATATGGCGAATTTAATCGTAGATGAGGGCAATACTTTGTGTAAGATTGCCGTTGTGGATAAAAGCGAGGTGCTTTGCGAAGCATCTGCGCCCGAGTTCGATATGGCAAAGGCGGCAGAGTTGGCAGAGCAGTTTGCGGTGGAGCAGGCGATTGTCGCCTCGACTCGCGGAGGTGCGGAGCAAATTTGCGAACAACTGCGAGAGAAAATCGAAAAAGTTCTGCACTTTACATCGCAGACCGATGTGCCAATCGAGATAGAGTACTCCTCGCGCCAAACACTTGGTGCAGACCGTATTGCGGTGGCTGTCGGGGTTGTCTGCGAGATGGGCATAAAAGATGCTTTGGTGGTCGATATGGGGAGTGCCATAACCTACGATATAATCGAAAACGGGGCGTTCCGAGGGGGTAATATCTCGCTCGGTGTGGCGATGCGATTCAGGGCATTGCACGAATTTACGGCATCACTGCCTTTGTGTGGCGCGACAGAGCCGAATGGCGAGTTTGGTCGCTCGACAAAGGAGGCGATAGAGCAGGGTGTGATGCAGGGTGTTTTATACGAAATTGAGGGCTATGCCGAGAGAATTTCTGCAAGAAATGTTAAAAAATGTATAATTTTTTGCGGTGGCGATGCCGAAAGTTTTGTTAATCGAATTAAAAATGCGATATTTGCACCTCGTAAACTAATGTTTACGGGATTGAATAGGATTTTGGAGTACAATGTATCGAAAAACAATATATAAGAGTCTGCGTATTGCGGTGGTTGCTGTGGCTTGTGCGGTACTTGCTATCTGCGAGGTGTCGGCACAGGGCGGAGCAGCGGTTACTGCCTACTCGCCATATACGATGTTCGGTATCGGTGAGTTGCAGACTATCGGAACTGCTCAATCGCGTGCAATGGGCGGCGTGGGTGTCGCATGGCGTTCTACCCAGATGCCGAGCATGGCAAACCCTGCGGGATACAGCGCAACCATGCAGAAGAGTTTTCTGTTCAGTGTGGGTGCCGAGGGTAACTTCTTGCAGAATACCCAAAAGCAGTACAACGCAAGTGGCGCATATACGGGAGTTGCGAAGAATGGTAAGAACTCCATAAATGTTCACGAGATAGCGGTGCAGTTCCCACTGGCAAAGCGTTTGGGTATGGGTATTAGTCTGATGCCGTACAGCAGCGTGGGTTACAAGATGTCCTTCCTCGACCAAAGCGATGAGATTGCGGGAAATGTTGGTGCAGCATCTTATACCTACTCGGGAGAGGGCGATGTTACCGAGGTGAAACTCGGTATCGGCTGGGAGCCGTTCAAAAACTTCTCGTTTGGTGTGGCGGCAAAGTACTATTGGGGCAAAATTACCCACAACTACACCTCGGCGGTCGATAACAACATTGTCGGTAATGGCACCTACCTCTCGGTGATTGGCGAGAACGAGTACGCCATCTCAAACTTTAAGTTTCAGGTCGGTTTGCAATGGAATGCCATTGCCAGCGATAAGCACCTCCTGACTGTCGGTGCAACCTACGACTACGGTGGTGGTTTGCGCCCGAAGGTTACCAAGAGCCTTGTGCTGAACAATATCTACGAGACAGAGGTCTCCTACGAGAGGGGTGTATCGCAGATGCAGTTGCCTCACAGCGTAAAGGCGGGTGTGATGTACCAGAGCCCGAAATTTATGGCGGCTGTCGAGTATGAATTTCAGGCGTGGGGTAGCGGCAACAAGGGTCGCTTCGAGGAGAAGGTCAATAACAATATGACCGTCAAGTATGTAGATACGCATACGGCGAAGGTGGGCTTTTCGTATACGCCTAACCGCTTCGATGTGCGCAACTACTTCGATCGAGTATCCTATCGCGTAGGCTTCCGTTACAGCAACTACTATCAGGAGTACAACGGACACGGCATACCGCAGTATGCGGTTACGGCAGGTTTCGGCTTCCCGCTCAAATTTATGGGAACATCGAGCATCGATGTCTCGTTGGAGTATGGCTTGCGCGGTGGTCACAACCTGATGAACGCTTCGCCAAAAATTGGAATGATTAGACAAGACTATTTCAAGGTGGGCTTGGGCTTCTCGCTCTTTGGTGAGGACTACTGGTTTGTAAGACCGAAGTACGATTAGAGTTGAGAGCTGAGAGTTGAGAGTTGAGAGTAATGCAGAACGCAAAATGAGTTTCAACTACTCACTACTCACTAGAAAAGCCAATGGCTAATGAGAGATACAACAACAAAAACAAAACATAAAAAAATAGTTATGAAAGCAGTAAAATTATTTATCGGTTTGGCATTTGCGCTCGTTGCAGGCAGTGCCTCGGCGCAGGATTTCAGCGATCCGCAGTATGCAAAATGGGGCGAAACTCCCGATCAGCGCAAAGAGAACATCTTGGCAAGCACCTTCTTGAAGGAGGAACTTGCAAATCGCAACTACAATCAGGCTGCGCAGTACTTGCAGCAGTTGTTGGAGCGTTGCCCTGCGGCTTCGGAGAATACCTACGCAAACGGTATCCGCCTCTACAAGCAGAAGATTAATCGCGCAAAGTCGTTGGCAGAGAAGAATGTATATGTAGACTCGTTGCTCCTTCTCTACGATATCCGCTTGCAGCACTTCGGTGCACACCCAAAGCGTGGTAAGGCGTATATCCTCGACCGCAAGGCTCGTGAGCACTTGACCTACCGCGAGGGCGACCGCGAGGGTGTTCGTGCAGACTTTGAGGTGGCTATTGCAGCACAGGTGGAGATGAATGGTACGGCAGACCCAGAGTTGGTGGCTATCTACTTCAAGAACTTGTGCGATGACTACTCGAACGATATCGTTGATGCGATGACTATCGTGAATGCTTACGATGCCAATGCAAAGTACTTTGAAAATATCGATGCTTCGCAGATGGATTTCAAAAATCAGTTCGAGACCTGCTTCGGTGCAAGTGGTGCCGCTTCGTGCGAGAACTTGCAGAAGATTTTCGAGCCTAAAATTGCGGCAACACCTAACGATGAGACTCTCTTGGCTAATGTCTTCAACCTGATGGCTAAGGCGAACTGCGAGAGCGACTTCTTCCTCTCGGTGGGTGAGATGTACTACAATGTTAAGCCACAGTCGGGTGTTGCGATGTTGTTGGCACAGGTGTTCCAGAACAAGAAGGAGTTTGCAAAGGCTAACCAGTACCTCCGCGAGGCTTTGGCTAACGAGACCGTTGCCGAGGAGCGCGAGAAGTTGTTGGCGCGTATCGGTATTCTCGAAATGACTGCGAACAACTATGCAGAGGCAGTTAAGGCGTTCAACGAGTCGATTAATATCGATGAGACAGACGATGACGGCTTGGCACTCTACTTCTTGGCGCAGTGCTATGTTGCAGGCTCGAAGGATTGCGGTACAGAGTTGGCAAAGCACTCTGTTTATTGGATTGCTTATGACCTCTTGCAGAAGGCTATTCCGTTGTTGGAGGTTACCGATGCTGCGGTGGCTGCCAATGCAAAGAACTTGGCAAATAGTTATCGTTCGGTGTTCCCAACAGCCGAGGAGTGCTTCTTTGCAGAGTTGAATAATGGCGTAAACTACACTATCAACTGTGGTTTGGCAAAGGGCTTGACAACAAAGGTGCGTTATCGCGCACAATAAATAATATCGGCGTAGGACGATGGCGAGGGGACTTCATAGAGCACTCTTGGTAGCACTTCTTTTTGTGGGAAGTGCTATCTTGCTGTTCTCGTGCAAGTCGAAGCAGAGCAGTACAGAGGAGTCCCTCGATGCGATAAAGACCGAGGAGAGCGAGAATCTGACAATCATCATGTCGGAGAATGGGCGTAAGTCCTATCTCTTCAAGACTCCGCTGCTCGAAGGCTACACCTTGGGGCGCGACCCATATCGCGAATTTCGTAAGGGTATATCTATTACCACCTACAAAGATGATTCGCTGACTACGGTCAATGCGGTGCTGGTGGCTAATTATGCCATCTACTACGAAAAGCGAAAGTTGTGGGAGGCGAAGGGCGATGTGGTGATTACCAAGCACGATGGCACACGCCTCTACACGCAACAGCTCTTCTGGAACTCGATAACCAAGCGTATCTACTCGAATGTCGATACAAGGCTTGTGACCGATACTGACGAGGTTATCGGCGAGGGCTTCGAGTCCGATGAGGAGATGACAGAGCCACGCTTCCGCCGCTGGAAGGGTAAGATGCAGGTCGATACCGAGCAGTTGCGCAACGAGCAGAAGGGTGATGAAAAGTAACAGATAAGGAGAGTATGGATAATATATATGTAGCACTTGTAGTTGTGTTGGTTATGGTGGTGCTCTCTGCATTCTTTTCGGGAATGGAGATAGCATTTCTGAACAACAACCGCCTGCGCCTCGAAATAGACCGTAAGCAGAGTAGCGTGTTTGACTATGTTGCAGGACTCTTTGCCCGTCATCAGGGGGAGTATATAACCACTATCCTTGTTGGTAACAATATCGCACTGGTCATCTATTCGATGTGTCTGTCGATGGTGCTCCGCGAGGCGGCACGAATGCTTGGCTGGGAGTCGTTGCAGGAGGGCTCGATAGTTGTCGAGACCATTATCCCGACCATCATAATAATCTTCCTCGGCGAGTATCTGCCGAAGTCGATGTTTAGGCGCAACCCCAACTTCTACTATCGCTACCTCTCGCCCATATTGTATGTATTCTACATTCTGCTCTATCCGGTAACTCGCGCCATAACGCTTGTGTCGTATGGATTGTTGCGCTTGGCGGGACGCAAGACAAAGAGTGTTGAGCCGAGGGCGGTGTTTGATCGCAGCGACTTGGAGAGCCTGCTCGAAAATAACAACTCGGCGGAGTCGGCATCGGAGTCGGATAACGATATAAAGATGTTCCAGAATGCGTTGGACTTTGCCGATTTGAGAGTGAGAGATGCTATGGTGTCGCGCGTAGATGTCGAGGCGGTCGATATCGAGGAGTGCACGATGGAGGAGTTGACCAAGAGGTTTGTCGATACGATGTACTCGCGAATCTTTGTGTGGCGCGATACGATAGATAATATCATCGGCTATGTCAACTCGAAGTCGTTGTTCGAGAGTCCGAAGAGTATCGAGGAGGCGTTGATAAAGGTCGATTATGTTGCCGAGACACTGCCATTGCAGGATTTGCTCACACAATTTACGAAGAACAAGAGCAGTATCGCTGTGGTTATTGACGAATTTGGCGGTACGGCGGGTATCATCTCGTTGGAAGATGTGTTGGAGCAGATTTTCGGCGAGATTGAGGACGAGCACGACAAGCAGGATATGGTCGAGAAGCGAATTTCGGAGCGCGAGTTTGTATTTTCGTGCCGCTTGGAGGTGGAGTATCTGAACGAGAAATACAACATCAATATCCCCGAGAGCGATGAGTATGACACCCTCGCCGGATATATCATTTCGCGCTATGAGGAGTTGCCTGCTGCGGGCACGGTGATGGAGTTTGACGGCTTGCGTATCAAAATTATGAGTACCACCCGTTCACGAATTGAGTTGGCAAAGGTGGAGTTGATAGGCAAAAATAGTCTGTCGAGATAAAAAAATAGAGAAAAAAGTCAATAAATCGGAATAAAATACCTATCTTTGAAGGTTAAAAGGCTCTGAACGACAAAATTAAAAATTAAAATAATTGGTACTATGTTAAGTTTGAACACTTTAAGAACACAATTTGGCGTACTTTTATCGGTAGTTATCGGAGGTGCGCTGTTGGCTTTTGTTCTCTCGTTGAAGACGGAGATGGGCTTCTCGGGCAATGATCCCGAGGTTGGCGAGGTTGCAGGTGATGAGGTACACTACACGGAGTTCCTCGCTGCGTACGAAGATGTCAAGACTCAGATGGGTGGCGACAACTTCGACTACAACCAGTCTGCACAGGCTGTATCGATGACTTGGCAGTCGCTCTTGACTGACCGCGTTTTGGTGCCGGGCTTCGAGAAGTTGGGCTTGGTGGTTGCTCCTGCCGAGCGTAAGGCGATGTTGCAGGGCGAACTCCCATCGGGCGTTTATAGCAGCGTATTTGCTGACCCTCGTACAGGTCTTTATAATGTTACTGCTGTAACCGATTTCCTCGCACAGGCAGAGGGTAACGCCGAGATGCAGCGTATCTGGAACATTATCGACAAGCAGGCTCGTATCGAGCGTGCAATGAGCAAGTACACTGACCTTGTTCGTGGCGGAGCATACGCAAATGCCCTCACTTTGAATAAGGGTATGGTTGCCGAGAACAACACCTACAAGGGACACTTCGTGGCTTGCAAGTACTCTTCGGTTGCCGATTCGCTCGTGAAGGTTTCAAAGCGCGACATCAAGAAGTACTACAAGGCTCACAAGTCGCAGTATGAGCAGACTCCGTATCGCACTGTAAGTTATGTACATTTCGAGATTGAGCCTACCGCTGCCGACAAGCAGGCTGTCGAGGAGATGGCAAAGAAGGCTGGTGCCGAGTTTGCAAAGGTACGAGATATTAAGTCGTATGTTCGTGAGGACGCTCACGCATCGTTGGCTAACACCTATGTTGCAGCAAAGTCGCTTCCAACTGACGAGGCAAAGGCTCTTGGCGCAGGCAAGATGTTCGGTCCAGAGTTGCAGGGTGACGAGTGGTACGCTTCGCGAGTTTTCGAGAGCCGCAATGTGCCTGACTCGATTGAGTTGCAGCATATCGTTGTATCGTACTTGGATAGTAAATTGGCGGATAGCCTCTATACCGTGGCACGCAGAAGAGGTGCCGACTTCTCGGCTTTGGCTGCGCAGTACTCTGTTGCCGACACTGCTGCCGATGGTGGCGATCTCGGAAAAGTAGCCTACTCGACTTTGGCTCCTGAACTCGCTGATGCCTTGGCAACGGCTCGTAGAGGTGCGGTTGTAAAGGTTGCTTTCGGTAATGCAATTCAGATCTTCAAGGTGTTGAACACAGGTGCCGTTACTCGTCACTACCGCCTTGCAACACTCTCGTATCCTGTTGAGGCTTCGCAGGAGACCACTCGCAACATTCACAAGGAGGCAAGTCTCTTCGCTGTGAATGCAAAGGACTCGGCAGAGAAGTTCGAGGAGGCTGCAAATGCGCAGTCGCACTACACCTCGACAATGAATGTAAATCGTGGCAGCCGCAATGTTCCGGGCTTGTCGAACTCGTTGGAAGTTGTTCGTTGGGCTAACGATGCAAAGGTCGGCGAGGTTTCGGATATTATCAAGTTGGACGATGGCTATGTAGTTGCTCTCTTGAAGGAGATTGACAATGCAGAGTACAAGTCGCTCGATAAGGTTTCGGGACAGATTAAGAATACCTTGCTTCGTCAGAAGAAGGCGGCGTTGTTGAAGGAGAAGATGCAGGGTGCAACCTTGGAGGAGATTGCTGCGAATGCAGGCTCGAAGGTTGAGGAGTTCTCCGATGCAAAGTCTTCGGCATACTATGTTAAGGGCTTGGGCGTAGAGCCACGAGTACTTGGTGCTGTGGTGTCGGTTGCAGCAGATGCAACAGGTGCGGTACTCCCACTCGTTGAGGGCAATAGTGGTGTCTATGCAGTAGTTGTTGATGAGGTTGCAGTAGACGAGAAGCAGAGCGTTGAGGCAGAGCGTGTTAAGGCTCAGGCAGATGCAGAGTCGATGGCATCGCGCCGTGCGTTGTGGGCTGTTCAGGATATGGCTGATGTCAAGGATTTGACAGTAGGTTTCTTCTAAACAAAGAATACAAAACAATAGCGATTAAGGTCGACTCCGAAAAAGAGCCGACCTTAATTGATGTATAAGTATAGGTAATTTCCGTAAAAACAAGATTTTTATTTTGTTATAAGCATACTTTGTAATAAAATTTCGTTATATTTGTGAGTTAAATTGCGCGAATGTTGCGCCTATATCAGTTGGGTCTATGAAGATTGTTATTGCAGGAGTAGGTGAGATGGGTAGCCATTTGGCAAAGTTGCTGAGTGGTAACGGTCACGATATTACCGTTATTGATGCCGAGCCAAAGGCGTTGGCAGAGGTTGCAAGCCTTGCCGATGTTATCACCGTGGAGGGTGACTCGACCACCTTTGCCGTATTGCGTAAGGCTTCGGTGCGCAAGTGCGACCTCTTTATTGCGGTGCACCCTGTCGAGAACGACAATATCCTCTCGGCGATTATGGCGAAGCAGTTGGGAGCGAAGAAGGCTATTGCCCGCATCGACAACAACGAATACCTCGAACCGAACAACAAGGAGATGTTTATCAATATGGGCATCGACTATATGTTCTACCCCGAAAAAATTGCTGCCGAGGAGGTTATCTCCCTGCTCGGTCACACTGCAACCACGGAGTATGTGGATTTCTCGGGTGGTCGCCTCTCGTTGGCGGTATTCCGCTTGGAGCCAACTTCGCCTCTGGTAGGGCGCGAGTTGTCGAGTTTCTCGGTCGATGAGAATGCGGCATACCGCACCGTGGCAATTTCGCGCGAAGGCAGGACCATAATCCCTCATGGCTCCGACTCCTATATGGTTGGCGATATGATATATATCATTGCTCGTCACGACTCGGTAGGAGAGATTATGGCGTTGTCGGGACAGGGCGATGTCGATATCAAGAATATGATGATTCTCGGAGGCTCGCGCATTGGTGTTCAGATTGCGCAGGCTATGCAGGAGAATGTAAATATCAAACTCATTGACTACAATGCCGACAAGGCGTATCGTTTGGCGGAGCAACTCGAAAAGACCTTGATTATCAACGAGGACGGTCGAAATACCGAGGCGATGATGGAGGAGGGATTGTCGAATATGGACGCCTTTGTTGCAGTTACGGGGCGCAGCGAGACGAATATCCTTACGGCGATGTTGGCAAAGCGTATGGGCGTAAAGAAGGTTATTGCTGAGGTGGAGAACTTGAACTATATCAACTTGGCTGATAGTGTGGGTGTGGATACCATTATCAACAAGAAGATGGTCTCGGCGTCAAACATCTTCCGCTTTACGATGTCCACAGATGTCTTGGCTATCAAGTGCCTGACGGGTAGCGATGCCGAGGTCTTGGAGTTTATCGTTAAACCAAACTCGCCTGCTACGAAGGCGGCGATTAAGGATTTGGGATTACCGAGCGATGTCACTATCGGAGGTATCGTGCGTGGCGATAAGGTCTTTATCGCATCGGGTAAGACAGAAATTGCGGCATACGACCGCGTGGTAGTCTTTGCAATGCCTTCGGCAATATCGAAGGTGGGCGACTACTTTAATTAACAGAAAAGAGAATAAATAACCCTTACAAGATATGTATATAGCAATCGCAGGAAATATCGGCAGTGGCAAGACTACTCTGACCGAGATTTTGACAAAACACTATGGCGCAAAGGCGTACTACGAGGATATAGATAACCCCTATATCAACGACTTCTACGAGGATATGAATCGTTGGGCATTTCAATTCCAAGTTCACTTCCTTGCCAGCCGTATCCGCCAGACTATGGATATGTTGGCAGATGGCTCGGAGGTGGTATTTCAAGACCGTACCATCTACGAAGATGCCCACATCTTTGCGGGTAACCTGCACCAGATGGGCTCGATGTCCTCGCGCGACTTTGGAACATATATGAAGTTGTTCGATATCTCGACAAACCTTATTCCGCAGCCCGACCTGCTTATCTATTTGAAGGCGAGTGTGCCGACTCTTGTGAAGCAGATTCACAAGCGCGGTCGCGAGTACGAGCAGAATATCGAGGTCGAGTATCTCGAAAGGTTGAACAAGCGATACAACGACTGGATCGAGAACAACTACAAGGGCGAGGTCTTTGTTATCGATAAGGATAACAGTGACTTTCTCGAAAATGCAAAGGTCTTGGAGGCGTTGTACGAGCGTCTTGATGCAATCAAAGCCTCGAAGAAGTAACCTATGAAGACACCACTACCTCTCGCATTTACGGAGCGTATGCGCAAGCAGTTGGGAGCCGAGGAGGCGGAGAGCCTTCTTGCTGCCCTCGATACCGCATCGCCCGTAGCCGTGCGCCTCAATCCTGCCAAGTATGGCGAGGAGGGGGTATGGAGCGATGGCGAGACGATAGGGTGGAGTCGCTATGGTCGCAAACTCAAAGAGCGACCATCGTTTACTCTCGATACAGCCTTTCATGCAGGGGCGTATTATGTACAGGAGGCTGCATCGCAGTTCCTCGACTATATCATTGCGGGCGAGGAGTTGCAGGGCAAGCGTGTGCTGGATATGTGCTCGGCACCGGGCGGAAAGACCACTATCTATTCGACTGCCGTAGGCGTTGATGGGTTGGTTGTGGCGAATGAGTATGTGCGTTCGAGAGCCAATATCTTGGCGGATAATGTGCGTAAGTGGGGCTTCGGAAATGTCTTGGTGACGAACAATGCACCCGAACACTTGGCGCAGTTTGAGGGTTGGTTTGATATGGTGGCGGTTGATGCTCCATGCTCGGGCGAGGGAATGTTCCGCAAGGAGAAGGTCGCCCGCGAGGATTGGAGCGAGGAGGCTGTCAAGATGTGCGCAGCGCGACAGATGTCGATTGTGCGCGAGGCGTGGCAGTCGCTCAAAGAGGGTGGACTCTTTATATATAGCACTTGCACCTTCAACGAGGAGGAAGATGAGGGCGTTCTGCGCAACTTTATCGAGGAGGTGGGCGATAGTGCCTTGGAGCCTTCGCAGAGGGTTGAGACAGATGACGAGTGGGGTATTGTAAGGGGTGAGGTTGGAGCATTTCAGACCTTCCGCTTCTTTCCGCACAAGACAGATAGCGAGGGGTTGTTTGTGGCGGTAGCCCGTAAGGCGGAGCCGACACAGCAACGAATGCCAAAGGCTCGTAAAAAGGTTATGCAGGAGGTCGATAAGGCTTCGCGAAAGGAGTTGTCGCGTTGGTTGCAAGATGCATATAATTATACCTTTGCGCAGGTTGCAGATACGATATATGCCTACCGCACCGAGCAGTTTCGGGCGGTGCAGGCACTGTCCGAGGGACTTACGGCGATATACTCGGGTGTAGCAATGGGGCAGATTTTCAAGGGTAAGTTGAAACCCGACTGGGCATTGTCGCAATTTGTCGGCTTGGAGCGCACGGCGGTCGCAACGGAGGAGTTGGACGAGGCGCGGGCGTTGGACTATCTCCGCAAGCGCGATATCGCGGTTGGCGATATGGCGGAGGGTATGAATCTGGTGATACACAAGGGGCGTGCGCTGGGTTTTGCCAAGAGGGTGGGCGCGAGGTGTAATAACCTCTATCCCAATTCGTTGAAGATTATAAATATGTAAAAGATATGGTTGAGAAACTCTACTATTCTATGGGCGAAGTTACCGAGATGTTCGATGTCGAGCCATCTCTGATTCGTTATTGGTGCGCACAATTCAGTTGTCTGCGACCAAAGCGTAATTCAAAGGGTAACCGTCTCTTTACTCCGCAGGATATTGAGCATTTGAAGCGTATTCATCACTTGCTCAAAGAGCGCAGAATGACCATTGAGGGTGCGCAGAAGGCGATGCGTAAGCGTGCTATTGCTGCCGAAGAGAACAACTCCGACATGGCTCTGTTGGAGAAGTTGCAGATAGTGCAGGCGATGTTGGTGGAGATGCGCGAGAGTATTGGTGAAGAGGAGGAGCCGGAGCAGAGTGCCGCAACAACGACCTCGGAAGAGGTGCAGGGTGAGGGCTCGACAAATGAGCCTGCACCAAAGAAGAGACGCGCACCACGCCGCAAGTTGATTGGCGAGGAGAATGTTGTCGAAAGACCACTCTTCCCGTTCTTTGAGCAGACTCTCTTCGATACAACCGCAATAACTCAGAAAATAGAGATAGAAGATGCTGATACGCGAGATAATTAGACCAATAGAGGAGTTTGCTCCACTCTCGTTGCAGGAGTCGTACGACAATGCCGGCTTGGTAGTTGGTCGCCTTGATGACGAGTTGCAGGGTGGCGTTCTATTTGCCGTAGATGTCACAGAAGAGGTTATTGCCGAGGCGATAGAGAAGGGGTGTGGACTGATAATCACCCACCACCCGATAATCTTCCACCCGCTGAAACGCTTAAACTCGGCATCGGTCGTAGAGCGTTGCGTGGAGATGGCAATTCGCAATAATATAGCACTTTATGCTTGCCACACAAATCTCGACTCGGCACCGAACGGTATGAGTTGGCGCGTGGGTGAGATGCTCGGCTTACACGATATGGAGGTGCTGCAACCAACCCACGAAGGGGCGGGCTTTGGCGTTGTTGGTACACTTGCCGAGCCTATGGCGGAGTGCGACTTCTTGAAGCAGGTGCAGCAGACCTTTTCGGTTGAGGCTCTGCGACATAGTGCACTGCTCGATCGCGATGTCAAGCGCGTGGCAATATGTACGGGTGCAGGGGCTTCGCTGATGAAGGAGGCGAGGGCTTCTGAGTGCGATATCTACCTCACTGCCGACCTCAAATACAACGATTTCTATACCCCCGATTCCCACTTTGTGGTTGTGGATATGGGACATTTTGAGAGCGAATTTTGCGCAATTGCAATTTTATTTGACATTTTATCAAAAATTTTTATTAACTTTGCGCTCCATAAGAGCGCGCAATCGAAAAATCCGGTACACTACTTTGTGTAATCGGTTGATGTGCAAACGATTGGCGCGATAAATGCTCCGATTTTTTCAGAGAAGATAAGATAAAACTAAAATATATGGCTACAAAGAAAAAGACAGCAGAGGTAGACTACTCGATGTACGAGAAGATTGTTGCTCTCTACGAGTTGCAGAAGATTGACTCTCAGATTGACGAAATCAACAAGGTTAAGGGTGAGTTGCCTTTGGAGGTTGAGGATTTGGAGGATACTGTTGCAGGTTTGAATACTCGCCTCGACAATATCAACCGCGAGATTGACGAGTTGGCATCGCTCACCAAGCAGCGCCAGCGCGAGATTGAGGAGGCTAATGCCCTTATCGCACGCTACAAGGAGCAGCAGGATAATGTTCGCAACAACCGTGAGTACGAGTCGTTGGAGAAGGAGATTGAGTACCAACTCCTCGAAATTACCCTCGCCGAGAAGCGATTGAAGGAGTATGCCGCAGCGACCAAGACCAAGAAGGCTGCCGTAGAGACTACACAGTCGGATCTCACCGAGCGTCAGGCAGACCTCGATGTTAAGCGTCAGGAACTCGAAAGCATCGAGAGCGAGACCGCAGGCGAGGTTGAGGACCTTACCGCAAAGGCAAAGGTTGCGCAGTCGAAGATTGACGAGCGTCTCCTCGCAGCTTACAACCGTATTCGCAGCAAGGTGCGCAATGGCTTGGCAGTTGTAACCGTAAAGCGTGATGCTTGCTCCGGTTGCTTCAACCGTATCCCACCACAGCGTCAGG
>JAZRJD010000088.1:0-25612 GCA_045645625.1 Alistipes sp. | reverse complement strand
TATGTCTGCAACCTTGCGATTGCATTGCAAATTTAGAAATTATTTTCGATAGTTGCAAAAATAAATAATCCGTCATTGCGAAGGAGTGAAACGACTGTGGCAATCTCCCGCAGTTAATTTAATAAAATATAATGGAGATTCGCACGCTCATTACATTCGCTCGGAATGACGATCTATTATTTTTTGAAATTTCTCTCGTCTTTCGTCTTTCGTCTCTCGTCTTTTTATTATATTTGCGCAATGATACAGTTCAAACGACAGTTTTCAAAGAGAACAAAAGCAGCGCTGTGTCTTGCATCGGCGCTGCTTTTATCGCTTCCATGGGAGGGTGCGAGTTGCATCACCCTCTTCTTTGGTCTGCTACCGCTATTGCTTATCAGCGCACAATATACCCCTTCGTGGCGTGATACACTCTCGATGCTCGGCTGGGCAACACTCACCTTCGTACTGTGGAACGCAGGTACAATATGGTGGGTGTGGAATGCCACCCCTGCCGGACCTATTGCCGCCACAATCTGCTCCACTTGGTGGAGTCTGCTGGCGTTTATGGCGTACCACATAGTGTCGAAACACGCCCCAAAGGCGTTGGCCTATGTAACCCTTATCTCGGCGTGGATTGCGGGCGAATACCTCTACACACAAGCCCCTGCATTGTCGTTCCCATGGCTGACGCTCGGCAATGGCTTTGCCGATGATCCTTGGGCGGTGCAGTGGTTTGAATATACGGGCGTTTTCGGTGGCTCGTTGTGGGTGCTGCTCGTAAATGTACTCGCCTTCGAGGCGTGCCTTACGATGCGCAAGCGCACTTGGATTTCGGCAACTCTGGCACTCGTTATCCCACTCGGAATCTCGATTGCTCTATTCTATAAGTATCAGCCCGATAGCAAGTACTACACCTCGCTCGATAAGATGACCGTGTCGGTCACACAACCAAATATCCCTTGCTACGACAAGTTCAATATCTCGGCAGAGCAACAGCAGGACAACCTTATGGCGTTGCTTGGCGAGGCTCCCGACTCGGCGGAGTTTGTGTTGATGCCCGAGACGGCATTGGCGGAGATGATTAGCGACCGCCAGCCTGAAACGGCGAGTATCGTAAATTGTATTTCGGACTATCTCCGCGCCGAGAAGCCTGCAACAATGGTGGTGTCGGGCGGCGAGACTTGGCGTTCGTACGGCAATGTTCGAGGTTCCGAAACGGCTCGTAGGCGCGGTATGCACTATATGGATATCTACAACGCCTCGCTCGGTATCGACACAACCGCGAAGGTGCAGGTGCATCACAAAGGCAAACTCGTTGTCGGAGTCGAGACAATCCCTGCGTGGTTGCGCAATGCGGGAGATAGATTTGCCATAGATTTGGGCGGTACTTTCGGACAACTCGGCATAGGCAGGAGTTGCGTTCCATTTGAGCATAATGGCAAGAAGGTTGCACCGGCAATCTGCTACGAGGGTTTGTACAGCAACCACATGGCTGAGTTTGTGCGCAATGGTGCGGAGGCTCTCTTTGTGGTGTCGAACGATGGTTGGTGGGGCAATACTCCGGGACATAAATATCTCTTCTCGTTTTGCCGTCTGCGCGCTATCGAGTTGCGCCGCGATGTTGCACGAAGTGCAAATACGGGTGTTTCGGGCTTTATCACGATGCAGGGCGAGGATATGCAGCGTTTGGAGTGGGAGGAGCGCGGCGTGCTTACTGCCGATATCCGCTTCAATGACAAGCAGACCTTCTACGCCAAGTATGGCGACTATATCGGTCGTTTGTCGCTCTATATTGCAGCATTGTGCCTGCTCTACTTTATCGCCTACTGCACAAAAAAGAAGTTTTATTTGAATTAAAAAAAGCCAATAAGATATGAACTATACCGAAACTTTGGATTACTTGTTCTCGTCAATGCCATCGTTCCAACAGGTGGGTGGCGATGCCTACAAACCCGGATTGGAGCGTATCTCGGAGTTTTGTCGCTCGATAGGCAACCCGCAACGCAACTACTTCGTTATCCATGTTGCCGGCACCAACGGCAAAGGCTCGGTGTCGAATATGCTTGCCGCCGTATTGCAGCAGGCGGGCTACCAGACAGGTCTATTCACATCGCCGCATCTGACCGACTTCCGTGAGCGTATCCGTGTCAATGGCGAGATGATACCAAAGCAGAAGGTGGTAAATTTTGTTGATCGACACAAAGCCGAAATGGAGCGTTTGCAACTCTCCTTCTTCGAGATGACTACGGCGATGGCGTTCGACTACTTTGCGCAGAGCGATGTCGAGGTTGCCGTTATCGAAACAGGATTGGGTGGTCGCCTTGATGCCACAAATATCGTTCAACCCGTAATCTCTGTTATCACAAATATAGGTCTGGAACATACCGAGTATCTCGGCGACTCGCTGCCGAAAATCGCACGCGAGAAGGGTGGTATCATCAAGAAGTGTACCCCCGTTGTCGTGGGCGAGAAGAATACAAACTACAACCTCGTATTGGAGGAGATTGCTGCCGACATGCACTCGGAGTTGATATACGCTACGGAGGCATTCTCGCTCGGCGAGTGTGGTTTCGAAGGGGATAAGCAGGTGGTGACACTCAACCGCATGCGCGATGGCTATCCTTACCAATTGCGACTCGACCTGCTTGGCGAGTACCAACGCCAAAATCTCGCTACGGTGGCGACCGTACTCGACAGACTGCATGAGCAGACTCCACTCTCGATTTCGCGCCGTGCCTTTGTCGAGGGCGTACGCGAGGTTACGGCACTCACCTCATTCCGAGGTCGCTGGCAGGTACTGTCCGACAAACCGCTTGTGGTTTGCGACACGGCACATAACGAGCACGGCATTGCGGAGGTTACCAAGCAGTTGAATGTGCGCACAAACAGCGGGCGACTTCTCTGTGTTATGGGTTTCTGCGAGGATAAGGATTTCTCGAAGATGTTGGCACAGATGCCTTGCGATGCACACTATATCTTTACACAGGCATCTATTCGCCGTGCGGCATCGCTCGAAAAAATTGCGGAGGTAGCAACATCTCTCGAACTCGATTTCGAAGTTGCACCTACCGTAGAAGATGCATTGGCAAAGGCAAAGGAGATACTTACCGAAGATGATATGCTCTTTGTTGGTGGCTCGACCTTTGTGGTTGCGGAGGCACTGCCTCTCGTTGCGCTATTTGATTAGTTCTCGGCGCACGACCACAATATCGTCAAGGGCGAAGTAGGCAGGGTGATCATAATCGCCCTCGCCATTCCATTTCAGGTTGAATTTTACCTTATCAACCATCGGCAACGATGTTATATACCACTTTTTCCACCCTTTGAAGGCAGGCTTGCCATCTTTGTAGAGGTAGAAGTTGGATATGCCCGCAGAGGTCTCTTTGCCCTCTTCGATGGTGAATCCCTCCGCCTCAATCCAAATTGATTGGTTGTCGGCAAGAGGCTCTGCCATACGAAAACCATTCTCGGCAGCGTAACAGAGATAGGTGGTATTTGCCACCATCATACTCTCGATATAACTGCGCCCATTTTTGAAATAGATGGTTGGACGGAAATCTCCGCTACCCGAGTAGTAACCCGTGCAGACTATACAGTTGCTTCCCGAATGGGCACTCTCGGCACAGACTGTCAGTTGTTCCATGAATGTCGATGCGGAGTTGTAGTCGGTGGTGAAATAGTTGGATAACGCAGAGCCATTTCCCCAATAATATACTCCGTCATGCTCCGTGTTTGTCGAGTCGCTTGCAAGGTCTGTTTTCTCATCGTACCAAGAGTATGGCGTTTCGCTATAAAGCAGATTGCCCATATATTGCGGCGAATCCACAAGCGCATTCCAATACGACCCCTCGAAGTTGCAGAAGTAGCGATTCATTGAGTAGTTGTCGCTGTCGGGGGCACATGCCACCGCACCTATCGCAGCAACGAAAATGGCTGCAAGTATATGTCTCAATCGGCGTATCATTGTACAAATATACTATTTTTTGGTCTAATCACAAAAAAGCGACTACGAGATGGATAAAACCCGCAGTCGCTCCGAGTACCGAAGTACTCTCCCAAACTAAACCACTATTTTAACGCATAGTTTTGCATTCTTAATCGGAACTACTCTTTTACGACTGTGATGTCGTCAATGGCAAAGTATGCAGGGTGCCTAAAATTGTCGGCACCACCCGCACCATTCCACTGCACATCGAACTTTACCTTATTAACCTTGCCGAGCGAGGACAAATTCCACTTTTTCCAGCCACCATTAAGCGCATCTTTGCCATCTTTGTATAGGTAAAAGTCGAGCGAAGATCCTTCAACCTCGTTGCCCTCTGCATCAAGTGTATAACCCGTGGCGCGTACCCAAATCGACTGCTCGGCGGTGAGGGGTGCTGCATAGCTACCCTCGCAACCTACAACTTCAGCATACAGGTAGGTGGTATTTGCAACCCACACACTCTCGATGTATGACGCCTCATTGCGGAACGAGAGGGTTGGGCGATTGTCGCCCCATGAACTCTTGTAGCCATTGCAAACCACGCAGTTAGTGCCCGAATGCATAGCCTCTACATGAACTGTGAGTTGCGCCATGGAGTTGCTATTTGCGGTATAATCTGTCGAGCAGTAGTTTGATACTCCTATCCATGCATTTGGGTAGAAGTCTCCGTCCCACTCCGAGTTCGAGGCGTTGTGAGCTATATCACTCTTCTCATCGTACCACGAATACGGAGTTGCACCGTAGAGAAGCGTTCCACCATACTGTGGATCGTCAATCAAAGCGTCCCACTTCTCGCCTTCGAAGTCGAGCGTAATGCGGTTTTTACCATCATCGTTGTTTCCCCCGTTGTCAGGCGTACATGCCACCACCATTGCGCCAAGCGCAAGAATCATAAAAATTTTCTTCATAGCGTTTTTGTTTTTAGTTAAACATTAAGTGTTAAAAAGCGTCACATCGCACAATGGAATACTCCCTGTGCGAAACCAAAAACAAAAGACTCATGCGCCCAATGCCAATAGTGAAAATCGTTCAGATGCCCGCCTAATAATAGTACAAGGATAAGCCCCGATGATTTTTAACCCGTCCGCCGCAGGTAAAAATTCCTAAAACGCAGAGGCAGGTCTTCTGACTTATCCATTGCCGATGCCTTCCCAACTCATTTTTGAGGTCGTACCCCAAGAGTCAGTGGCAAAGATTTTCGGCTTGTAACCGCACCGCAAGGTGTGGCGGATTTACAGCAGCGAGGACTGTCCGGGATTTTCACCCGATTCCCTTTTCATTGAAACCCCTTAACACAGGAGATTTCAAACCTTTGCTGATACAAATGTAGTGTAAAATTTCGATACCGCAAAAAAATGCAGTATTATTTTGTTTTTATTAGAGGCGTTAGTGGCATTAGTGGTGTTAGGGGATTTTTTGTAGGGGTTATGGGGATTATAGGGATTTTTTCAGCGTACCCTATTACTCCTATAATCCCTATCGCCCCTATAAAACTGCGCCGTACCCCCTCTGGTGCCACCACAGAATCAGATAGTATTAGAATGGTGCTATCTGCCCCATGAGTCGCGGTCGAGAGTACGATAATTAATCGCTTCGGCTATGTGGGTAGCATCGATATTCTCGGCACCGGCGAGGTCGGCAATGGTGCGGGCAACCTTGATAATGCGATCGTAGGCTCGCGCAGAGAGGTTGAGTCGGGACATCGCATTTTCGAGAAGGGAGCGCACCTCACTGCTTAACGGGCAGAATTGGCGTAGCATTGCGGAGTTCATCATCGCGTTGGAGTGTATGCCCGTACCGGCAAAGCGGCGCGACTGAATTTCGCGTGCAACCATCACACGCCTGCGGATTGAGGCACTCGACTCCTCGGTCTGCGTTCCGTTAATCTCCGAGAGTGGTACCGGCACAACCTCGATATGCATATCGATACGGTCGAGCAGCGGTCCCGAGATGCGCGAGAAGTAGCGATTTATCGCAAATGGTTGGCACGAACACTCCTTGGTCGGGTGGTTGTAGTAGCCACACGGGCAGGGATTCATCGCTCCGATAAGTGTGAAGTTCGAGGGATACTCGACACTATATTTCGCACGCGAGATGGTAATCATTCTATCCTCCAACGGCTGGCGCAGCACCTCCAATACATTGCGACCAAACTCGGGAAGTTCATCGAGAAAGAGCACTCCGTTGTGAGCCAAACTAACCTCGCCGGGTTGTGGCGACTGACCACCACCGATAAGTGCCACCTGCGAGGTGAGGTGGTGTGGCGCACGGAATGGGCGTTTGGTCATCAGACCGATATTCTCGCCCAACTTGCCCGCCACGGAGTGTATCTTGGTAGCCTCGACAGCCTCCTCCAACGACATCGGTGGCATAATCGTAGGCATGCGGCGTGCCAGCATCGTCTTTCCCGAGCCGGGTGCGCCAATCATCAGCACATTGTGTCCGCCTGCGGCTGCAATCTCCAAGGCGCGCTTCACATCGCGCTGTCCTTTCACATCGGCAAAGTCCTCGGCATAGAGGCTCTGCTCCTCGACCGATGCCGAGACCTCACCCACGGCGGGGGCGATATCCATTTCGTTATTGAGGTAAGCGACAACCTCCGACAGTGTCCTGACAGGGATAACCTCCACACCCTCGACAACCGCTGCCTCGTGCGCACTTGCAGCCGAGACGACAATGCGTTTCAGTCCGCACTCCTTTGCCATAACGGCAAGCGGAAGTATTCCTCGCACAGGTTTCACCGCGCCATCGAGCGAGAGTTCGCCCACAAACATTGTGTCGGCAAGGCGTGTATCTAAGACCTGCTGCGTTGCTGCCAAAATGCCCACGGCAATCGGCAGGTCGAAGCCCGAACCCTCCTTGCGAAGGTCGGCAGGGGCGAGGTTTACGACCACCTTCTTGGCGGTCATTCGGCGTTGCGAGTTCTCGAAGGCAGAGCGTATGCGTTGTTCACTCTCCTTCACGGCATTGTCGGGCAAACCTACAAGGAAAAGACCTATTCCTCCTCCTGCTACATTCACCTCGACATCGACCTTAACCGCCTTGATGCCGACTATTGCACCCGCAAAACACCTTACAAACATCGACCAAATCCTCTCTATGGCTACTTCGTTAGCGAATAGTCCGTACCTTCGGTAATCTTTGTTTCAGTATATTCAGTGCCGAAGCGGTCTATTGCCACAACCTTAATCTCAATATCCTCGATATTTTCTTTGTTGTTAGGATTTGTCAATTTATACTTGAAGAAATGATTGCGATAATCGTTCCAACAATAATCAGGTCCGCTACTATCTCCAAGTCCCAAAACTCCCGCAAATAGTCCCACAACATACATATCTTGACTTGTTGCTACGCCACTCTCAAAGCGGCGAGGGCTTGCGTAGGTCCAATCGCCAATAAGAGATGTGAAATCTGGCTCTACCATAGGTATTAACTCCATATTACCTGTATGAACATCGTCCTCATAGACCTTTATTACCCACTTTGAATCGGCATTATAGACATTTGCAAGCAGTATATCCTCTCCGAAATTGAAGCCGTAATATCCTGTTATATCGCTATCAGGCTTATTCGATTGGCTCTTCTCAATACCAGTAACCGCATCTCCACGATATAGACGCATCTGGTGGTCGCGAGTATTCATACCTTCGTATAATCCCATAAAGTACCAATCAACAAACTTTCCACCGCCATTCTCATCGTTACCGCCGATAAATACTTGATAGCCATTAGGAACACCATCGCCACATATACGCGAAGACCACCATGCACCACACAACGCACCAGCATTGTGTTCGTAGATTTTTGGTGTAGATGACCCATAGACATCGTGCTCATAGTTGTAAGTCTTATGAGTGTGACCAGTCATAATATGTACCTCATTAAACTTATTTAGTAGATTTTTTGCCTCAGAGTAATGTCTCGGTGTATAACGGAGTATTCTACCATGCACACACAAAACCACAGCCTTATCTTTTGGTACAAGCGCCAAGTCCTGTTTGAGCCATTCGAACTCCTCGTCCGTAAATCCATAACCATAATCATTTACACCATTAGCCTCCAATACTGTATAGTAAATGTTCTTCATTCCGATAATATGGAAATTGCCACGATCGAACGAGTAGTTTATAGGACCAAATACCTCTTCGTGGGCGCGTTGTGCAGCCAAATTGATATTTGGACTCTTCTCGTCAGTTATCGTTTGACCTTCGGTAAAATAGGTGTAGTCGTGATTGCCCAAAATCTGGAATACCGGAAGACCTATATTCGAGTAGGCGAAGGCATCGCGCATAGGCTCACGCTTAGCAGCATCATTATCACTTGCGTTGCTCGATAATATATCGCCCAAAGTAACGGCGTAACAAGGTATTCCCGCACTTGTAACCTCTTTGCAGTGCTTCCTTATACCGGGTACAGCATCGTTTCTGAACAAATTTACTTCTGTATTGTTATCAACCTGTGGGTCACCCAATATAAAGAGAGCAAACTTCTCCTCCTTGCCCCCTGCAAGTGGGGTGAGGGTGAAGTCGTAGCGAATCTTCTCCTCTACATATTTTTGATAGAAACAAGGCTGCCCATATTCGTTGATAGGTATCTCGTACTCCGCAGGTATTGTTATGTAGATATACCAACTCATCGGCGATACATTGTTTATCATGTAGAGTCCATCTTCATTAGTTTGAACAATCGAGAAGCCATCACTTACTGCCACTCCATTGATAGGCTCTCCGTTCGAATCTTTAACATAGCCATAAACGGTATTTTCGGGAACTAATATATCGTCATCAACCTCGAAAGGAGCGAGCGTACCAGTCGTTCCACGCTCATAATCGACACACTTAAACTCGCGAACTACACCTGCCTTCACAAGAGATGGAGTCCAACTCATTACCATATCTCCGCCCGACTTTTCGACAAAGCAGACGTGGCATTGACCTATCTTGCCTGACGGTACCGAGATATGGAATAGGCTCTCCGTAGTGGTCGAGAGGTTGAAGTTCTCGGGGAGAGTATAGGTTATGCTATTGGTGCTCGTTGCACTTGGAGTGAGTTCCCCAGTTTGGCAATTCACTGCAAATTCGCCTGCAAGTTTGTTATCAGAGGTGATAACAACCCTGTCGAGTATTGTACCCTCGTTCTTTGCCTTGACAGGGATACGAAGAATAGCCGAGAGGTGCTTCAAAGTAGAGGTCGAAGTGGTTGCATATCCGCACATTGGAGCACTATCGTAGTCGAAAGAGCCCTCGACATAACCCTGCACAGAGGAGAAGACCACCTTTGGAGACTCCGCAGAAGAGCCCTCGCAATATGGATATGTGATGTAGTACGGAGCATCAAGACTTTCATCGAAGAAGAATGTTGCCTGACTCTTATCCTCGCCCGAGAATTGCAAACTCTTCGACTTTGCACCATTTACTGCAATACAATCCTCTTCGCTCCAATAGACCGGATAGGAGTTGTTCTCCTTGCCGCCCAACGAGGTACGAGTAGTCGATGCTGTGCTGACAGATAGCGAATAGACACCATCTGCGGTAGTAATACCCTCTGTATTGTCGGTCGTACAACCAACTACAAGCAGCAATAGTAGTGGAATTATCCACAAATTACAAGTTTTCATATTATCCTCCTTTTTTTTATTATGTGTTTATTTTATCTCGTATTATAAAGTGCCTTCATCTTCAAATCATGGAATTTAGGCGTATGCAGTCTGGCTTTTAGCCATTAGCCATTGGCTTTTTATTTTGCGAAATTGTATAGTTTAGTGTTGTTGTTTTTATATACCCCTTTCGTCTCTCGTCTAATCACCACACTATCTTAGTATTGTACCAACGAGTAGTCGGTACCGTCAGTAATTTTTGTCTCTCTGTATTCGTTGCCAAATCGGTCGGTTGCCACAACCTCAACCGAAGTGGTTGTCTCCTTCAACTCGTAGTAGTACATGTGGTAACACTGCGCATTGGTGCCGAACTTGTAGTCGCCAAAGCCGCGAATGCCGTTGGTATAGCCCGAGAAGTAGATATCGGCAGAGGTCGGTATTGTCGAACGATATGGATTTGCCTCCGTACCATCGCCCACCATATAGCCATAGCCCACACCATCTGTACTTGGCGTGGTACTCTCATCTCGATATATATTCGGACGGGCGTAGTAGTCTTTGTTCTCCCCCGTAAGATGCGTCATCTCGCCCGAATACTCGCCATCTTCGTAGACCTCAACCTTCCACGCGCTATCTGCCATATAGACATTTGCCAAGAGTACATTCTCGCCAAAGTTGAAGGCGTAGAAGCCCAAAGTATTGTTGCTATCCGTTCCCGATTTAGCCTTGCCGGTAAGAGCATTGCCCTTGTAGAGGCGCATCTGATGCGAACGACTTTTTGAGGTTTTGTCATAGCCTATGTGGTACCAATCGGTGAAGGTTGTACCATTAGCAAGGAATACTCCATAGCCTGCAGGCGAGCCATCGCCACACATATACGAGGTCCACCAAGCACCACACAAAGCACCCATATTGTGCTCATAGATGTTTGAGTACCCAGCCCTTGCGCCCTTGATATGCTGAATGATGTGAGAGTGTCCCGACATAATGTGGGCCTCTTTGTAGCCATTTATTAAGTTGCGAGTGTAATCTACATACGAGCCTCCTCCATCTTGGAAAGGAATATGAACGCACAAGATAACGGTCTTATCCTTTGGCACAAGAGCCAAATCCTGCTTCAACCACTCGTACTGCTCCTTGAGGAATGAGCGACGCAGCCCACCTTCGCAATCATTGTCTCTATTGTAGAGGATATTTCGCATACTTATAATATGCATATCGCCACGGTCGAACGAGAAATTAACAGGTCCATAGACCTCCTCGTGCGGTCGTTGAATTGCCAATTCAAAAGTTGAACTGCGCGCATCGGCATATATCGGATTGGTACTATTGAAGAAGGCATTATCGTGGTTGCCCATAACATGGAACACAGGCATTCCCACTTTCGACAAAAGAAAGGCATCACGCACCGGCTCTCGCCACTGTGAACGGTCGCTGCTATTGTTGTTCGAGATGAGGTCGCCAAGTGTAATACCGTAGCACGGTATACCCTTCGCCTGCCACTCGGCAGCATGCGCTTTGATTGCGGGCACAGCCTCGTCATTAAGGCGATTCAGTCCCGACTGCGTACCTACTTGCGGGTCGCCAATCACAAACAATGCGAACTCCTCCTCCGCACCACCGACAAGTGGTTTCAGCGTGAAGTTGTAGGTGCGTTGCAACCTTGTGTACTTTTGGTAGAAGTCAGGCAGACCACTCTTGCTCATCGGCACCTCGTACCCCGCAGGTATCGTTATGTAGATATACCAACAATCGGGCGAGACATCTAAGAGGTAGTAGCCATCGCTATTGGTCGTAACAATCGAGAAGCCATCGCTCACCGCAACGCCCTCGATAGGCTCTCCATTCGTATCTCGCAGAAAGCCACTCACCAAATTCGGGTCGGTACCCGTTATAAGCGAGTCATCTTTGGTTTGAAGCGGCACCAACTCGATGGTTGCATCTGCCTTGTAGGTGATATTCTCGAACTTGTGCACCTTGCCCGCCACAACGCTCTCGGCACTCCACGATGCGACCATTCTTGCACCACCGACCTCGACAAACTCCACACTGCACTCCCCTGCATCTACCGCAGGCACCAAGATATGAAGTACCTGTGTGCTGTTTGACGAGAGCGTGAAGTTGTCGGGAAGCAGATAGGAGATGGTTGCCTCGCTGCTCTCCCCTGCGCTCAGGGTAGCATCGATGCAATCCACCACAAACTCACCCGCTATCTTCACCCCCGCACGAGAGGATATTGCAACACGCTCCAATACCACGCCCTCAACCTCGGACCTTACCTCGAAGCGCAACACCCTCGACAGGTGCTTCATCATCACACTCTCCCCACTCTCGGCATAACCGCACATAGGTGCGCCATGCTTGTCAAACGACCCCTCGACATAGTTCTGCTCCACAGGAAATATAACCTTCGGGGTCTCGGCGGTCGAGTTCTCGGCGTATGGATAGGTGATGTGATATGGATATTTCAGCGTACTGTTGGAGACAAAGAGAGCCTTCGTGCCGCTATCGGCATCTATATGCTCCAACTCCAACTTGGCACCATTGACTGCGATACAGTCTCCTTCGCTCCAATAGAGAGCATATCTCCCGCCCGACTCCTCGCCCAGGTGGGTGCGCGTATCGCTAATCGACACCTCCAAGGTGGTCTTGCCACCCTTGGTATTGATGTTGACATCATCTGTCTGACACCCCGCAAAGAGCGACAGACAAGCAACAATAACGAACGATATACTCCTCTTCATACGCTAATTTTTTCTGTTAGAATGGTGCAAATTCATCGTTTGTGGCACTCTGCAACACCGATGCAGAAGATGGCTGGTATGGCGCACTTGCCATATCGTCATACTGCTCCATAGGTGGCTGCTGTCCGCCTGTATTTATCTGGTCCCAATTGGTAAACTTCGCCTGATCCTTGATAAATCGCATCTTGACATCTTCGACCGAGCCGTTACGGTGCTTGGCGATGATAAACTCTGCCAAACCCTCGATCGGCTCCTCGCCCGGCTGTGTCGTGAAACCATAGTACTCGGGACGATGGATAAATGCCACGATATCGGCATCTTGCTCGATGGCTCCCGACTCACGAAGGTCGCTCAACTGCGGACGGCGAGAGCCTCCACGCGACTCGGTGGCACGGCTCAACTGAGAAAGTGCGATAATCGGCACATTCAACTCCTTAGCAATGCCCTTCAACGAGCGCGAGATAAATGCCACCTCCTGCTCGCGGTTGCCCTTGTCGCCATGACCTGCGGCAGTCATCAACTGCAAGTAGTCGACCATAATAATTTTGATGCCGTTATTTGCCTTCAAGCGGCGCACCTTCGAGCGGAACTCGAAGATTGACAACGCCGGCGTGTCGTCAATGTAGAGCGGAGCCATACCCAACGCCTTGGTATTGGTTTCGAGGGTCTTCCACTCCGAAGGGGTAAGTTTACCGCTACGAATGGTCTGACCGCTAATTCCGGTCTCGGCGCACACCAGACGGGTCATCAACTGCACCGAAGACATCTCCAACGAGAAGAATGCCACCGGAGCATCGTAGTCGACCGCCATATTTCGCGCCATCGTAAGCGTAAACGCGGTCTTACCCATTGCAGGACGAGCCGCAATGATGATAAGGTCCGAAGGTTGCCAACCGAGTGTCACATTGTCCAAGTCGATAAAACCTGTGCAGACACCGCTGTAACGCGAGTCGTTCTCGGCAGCCTTCTCGATTTGTCGAATTGTGGCACGGAGGATATCGCTGGCGGTCTGTACCGAGCGTTTCACATAGCCCTCGGTAATCTTCAAGACCTCGCCCTCGGCAAAGCCGATAAGGTCGTTCACATCGATGGTGCTGTCGTAGGATTGGCGTTGAATCTCGGTCGAGGCACGAATCAACTCGCGCTGGATATGCTTCTGCGTGATAATTCGCGAGTGAAACTCGATATTTGCCGCCGTACCCACACGCTGTGTCAGTTGTGCGAGATAGTTGGCACCACCCACCTTCTTCAACTCGCGCTTCGATTTGAGTTGGTTGGTAACGGTGAAGAGGTCGATTGGCTGCTGCGCCAATGCCAACTCGTTCATCACACGGTAGATGAGGCGATGCTCCTCCTTGTAGAACGAAGCCTCGGTGAGGTACTCCTGCACCTCGGTGATTTTATCCGATTCGAGCATCAACGCACCGAGAACGGTCTCTTCGAGTTCTACCGCCTGCGGCGGAACGGTTGCCACCACCTCGGGTGCCAACTCCGCAAATGCCGAATGATTTTTGCTGTTATCTTTGTGCTCCTTTGCCATTTTTTCTACTAATTATTTCACAAAAGTAACCTTTTTTCGCCATTCCGTCAATACCCTCGTGCCCGCGTGTGTTGAAAACTCTGTTTATAACATCGTTGGCGCACACCAAATCGCCCCGCTACGCACCTCTGCGTTGTTTATATCTTTTTGAAAACTCTATCTCTCGTTTATAACTCTTCGCGACACCGCCAACGAGGCAATGCTGATACGGACATCGCCCTCACACGCCTTCAAGATGGTCGTGGCACACGACACCATTGTTGCTCCCGTAGTAAGCACATCATCGACCAGCAGGATATGCCGACCGCGCAACTCGTCTGCTCGGCGCACCTCGAAAATCTCCTCGACATTGTCCCAACGCTCGGTGTGACTTTTGGAGGTTTGGCTATCGTTGTAGTGGCAGCGGCGCACCGCTCCAAAGTTACACTTAACGCCCATCTTTCGCCCCACGCCGAAAGCCAACTGCTCCGATTGGTTGTAGCCACGCATCAGTCGGCGGCGGTAGTGCAGCGGGATAGGAATTATCAAATCCACGCCATCGAAGTTGCCGCTATCGCACAACTCCTCGCCAAGCCATTCGCCCATCTTCTGCGCAAAAAACCAGCGACCGTAATACTTGAATTTGTGGATTATATGTTGCCACTCCGTACCGCCAATAAACCAAAACATCGCCGTAGCCGCCTCGATCGGCAGGATATTCTCGAATATCAACTTCACGGGGTTGTTCCTACTCTTCGAGAAGCCCGTAAGCGGGATATTGTAACGGCACGACAAGCAGATGCTACCCTCATTCTCCAACAGCACCCTGCCGCAAGCGAGGCAGGTGCGAGGCAACACAAGCGATAGCGCATCGCGCAGCACCGCCGAGATATCACAAAATATCGACATAGCAGATAATGGTTACATTTCGGAACTGCTTGTTGGTACGCAACTTCGCTATCTCCTCGCGCAGAATTGCCCTCGCACGCGAGAACGAAGCCTCGACCTCGACTTTGAGCATCAACTCCACGCGGTACTCACCACGCACCCTGTCGATAAGTGGTGCGACAGGTCCCAGCACCCTGCGACCAAAGCGGTTACGCAGTTGCTCTCCGAGTTGGAGCGAGGATTTCACGAGCAACTCTTTGTCACTTGTGCGCATCGCAATCTTCACAATTCGCACAAATGGCGGATAGCCGAACTGCTTGCGCTCGGCAAGCAACTTATTCACCACGCGGTCGTAGTCGCCAATCATCGCATAGACCGAGTGTTCGGGCTCGGCGGTCTGTATTATCACCTCGCCACGCTTATCGCGTCTGCCCGAGCGACCTGCCACCTGCATCAGCAACTGCCAAGCCCTCTCCTCTGCCCTGAAATCGGGCGAGGCAAGCAGATTGTCGCCATTCAGGATTCCAATCAGCGTAACATCGGCAAAGTCCAACCCCTTCGATACTATCTGCGTGCCGACCAGAATATCCGCCTCGTGGCGTGCAAAGGCTCCGATAATGCGGTTATAAGCCGATGAAGAGGTCGCTGTATCGCCATCGAGTCGCAGCACCCTCGCCTCGGGGAACAACTCCGCCACCGCCTCCTCCACGCGCTCCGTACCGAAGCCCATAGCCTTCAACTCGGTGGTTTTGCAGTTCGGACAGTATCGCTGTATCGGCTCATTGTAGCCGCAGTAGTGGCAGACCATACGCCCCTTCTGTTGATGCGCCGAGAGGGTTACATTACACCTCGGACAGCGTGCCGACCAGCCACACGAAGGGCACTCCATATATGGCGAATAACCGCGCCTGTTTTGGAAGAGAATAACCTGTTCGTTATTTGCCAATCGCTCCGCAATGCCATCGAGCAACTCCTTGTTGAAGTGCAGTTTACGCTCGTTGCGTTTGACATTGCGCACCGTATCCGAGATAACGATATCGGGCATCTCAACACCGCCATATCGCTCGGTTAGGCGAGTGTAGGCATACTTTCCCGACAAGCAATTTGCATAACTTTCGAGCGAAGGTGTTGCACTACCCAAAATGCACTTCGCGCCACACATCGCCGCAAGCATAATAGCCGCATCGCGACCATTGTAGCGCGGATTTGGCTCCGTCTGTTTGTAACTCGAATCGTGCTCCTCATCGACAACCACCAAGCCCAACTTCTTATATGGCAGGAACAACGCCGAACGCGCTCCGACAACGAAATTTCCACTCTCCGAGGAGAGCATATCGGTATAGAGGCGAGTGCGTTGCTGGGGGGTGAGTTTCGAGTGATAGACCGTAACGCTCTCGCCAAAGAGCGAGCGCATACGCTCCACCAACTGTGTCGTAAGTGATATTTCGGGAACGAGGAACAGCACATCTTCGCCACACGAGAGTCGCTCCTCGATAAGGTGGGTATAAATCTCTGTTTTGCCCGAACTCGTAACGCCATGCAGCAGTGCTACACACTTATCGGACAGACCTTCACGGATATCATCGAGAGCCTGCGCCTGTGCTGGCGAGAGTTGTGGCAACATCGTTCGACTCCACTCGCAATCGAGCATATAGTCGCGTTCGCCCAACTCCACCAAGCCCGACTTCGCGACCGCTTTGAGTGCCGTAGCATCGAGTGCAACGGCGTGACGAGGCATAACGCCTCCCGCCCTTTCGAGCGCACACAGAGCCTCGTATCGCTTCGGCGCACGGCGCAACATCTTGGCACGCACCTCCTCCGAGAATGCCTCTGCAACAAGCGTTACTATCGCCTCCCGCTTTGGCGTATATGGCAGAAACTCCTCCTCGCAACGCGCCTTTGCCTTAATTAGCGAGGGCAGTGCCACACGCATAACCTCACCCACCGTACAGATGTAGTAGTCGGCAATCCACTCCCAAAATCGCATCTGCAACTCCGAGAGCAGCGGTTTATCGTACAACACTTTAAGGATTGGCTTTGCCGTACCTCGCGCGGGGGGTGTGTCGTGCAGTCGCCAGACAATGCCCGTATAGACCGCACTCTTGCCAAACTGTACCGCCACAGCATCACCCACCGACACCCCGACACCCTCGCCAACGGCAAAGGTGTATGCAGGTTGCGCCAGTGGCAACACTATATCGGCATAGCGGCTCAAAACGGAGTTTTTTATGCTATTATCAACTCGATGCCCGCCTCCTCGATAACCTCGCGCATCTCTTTCGAGATGCCATCGTCAGTAACGAGAATATCAATCTCCTCCAACGAGGCGATATGACCAAATCCGCGCTGTCCGAGTTTCGATGAGTCTGCCAGCACCACCGTCTTTGACGATACCGCCATCATCTTGCGCGAGAGTTGCGACTCCTCGATGGTCGAGGTGGTAATACCGAAGTCGGGGTCTACGCCATCGACACCCACAAAGAACTTCGAGCAGACCACATTTTCGAGTGTCGAGCCTGCATTCTCGCCGAGGGTTGCACACGACTTGCGGTGTATGCGACCACCCAACTGCTCCACGCGGATACTCTCCAACTCGCACAGCAACTCCGAGACCTTCAAGAATGGCGTAACGACATTCAACGACATCTCGGGCTCGGCATTGTGAATTGCCTCCGCCAAGGCGTAGGTGGTCGAGCCTGCCGAGATCATAATCGAGTCACCATCGGCAATAAGCTCCACGGCACGGGCAGCAATGCGCTGCTTCGCCTCCTTGTTCAGGCGGCTCTTGGTTTCGAGGTCACGGTCGGCGATATGCGGATTTGCCAATCTCGCGCTACCATGCACCTTGTAGAGCAATCCTCTGCTCTCCAAAATTTTAACATCGTTACGAATTGTAACCTTCGTAACTCCCAACTCCTCGGCAACATCGGTGATACGGATAAAACCATACTCGTTCAACTTGTCGAGAATGTACTTGTGGCGTTCTGCAATGCTTAACATACTAACTATCTATTTAGGCTATTAGCTATTGGCCATTAGCTTTTTAGTTAAAATTCAGAGTTAAAAATTTTTCCTTTCCAAAAATCGTAAATGATAAGATTATTTTTGTGCCAAGCGAGGCGACAAATCCGTAGCATAGTGAACCTATGTGAGGAATTTGACGACCGAAGTGCGGTACAAAAAGAACTTATCAGAACGATTTTTAGTGTGCGGCAAGCCAATTTTCACCCACTCCGCATTCGGCGGCAAGTGGAATTGACAACTTGGCAGCACCCTCCATCTCCTCGCGGACAATACGCTCGACCTGCTCACGCTCGGTGCGTAACAAATCGACTACAATTTCGTCATGCACCTGCATAGTAATGCGGGAGCGAATACCCTCCGCCTTAAATCTCTTGGCAACACCCACCATCGCAATCTTCATAATATCGGCTGCCGTACCCTGAATAGGGGCATTTATGGCGTTGCGCTCCGCCAAAGAGCGGGCATTGACATTGCGCGAATCGATATCGGCAAGGTAGCGGCGGCGACCAAAGAGGGTTTCGACATAGCCCTTTTCACGCGCAGCGGCTACAACATTATCCATATACTCCTTGACCTTCGGATAGGACTCGAAGTAGCCCTCAATAAGTTGCTTCGCCTCGCTACGCGGTATGCGCAGTCGCTGGCTCAAACCAAACGCCGAGATGCCGTAGATAATGCCGAAGTTTGCAGTCTTGGCACGGCGGCGTTCCTCACCCGTAACCTCCTCAATAGACTTCTTAAAGATACGCGCTGCCGTAGCGGCATGGATATCCTTACCCTCGCGGAAAGCCTCACAGAGACTCTCGTCACCGCTCAGATGCGCCATCAGTCGCAACTCCACCTGCGAGTAGTCCGCCGAGAGCAGTTCGTGCTGCTCGTCACTCGGCACAAAGGCACTACGAATTGGTCTGCCGAGGTCCTCACGCACCGGTATATTCTGCAAATTAGGATTTGCCGATGAGAGTCGTCCCGTAGCGGTAACTGCCTGATTATACGAGGTATGGATATGCCCCGTAACAGGATTTACAAGTTGTGGCAACGAATCGACATAGGTCGAGAGCAACTTCTTCACTCCGCGATACTCCAAAATCAAATCGACAACCTTGTGTTCGCCCGCGAAGGACTGCAAGTACTCCTCATCGGTGCAGAACTGCTTGGTCTTGGTCATCTTCGGCTTATTCGTAATGCGCATCTTCGCAAAGAGTAACTCGCCCAACTGACGGCTCGAATTTATATTTATCTCGCGTTCGCCCGACACCTCGCGAATCTGCTCCTCGATAGCGGCGAGTTTCTGCGAGAGGGTTGCCGAGTAGTTGCGCAGTGCCTCGCTGTCGATGCAGACACCCTCCCACTCCATATCTGCCAAGACATCTACCATCGGCTCCTCTATCTCGCGATATAGTTTTATCAACGCCGGCTCCTTCTCGATTTGAGGAAGCAACACATTGTAGAGTTGCAGTGTCACATCGGCATCTTCTGCGGCATACTCCGCAATAGGCTCGATGCCCACCATATCCATAGTTAGTTGCTTCGCACCCTTACCGATAAGTGCTTCGATAGAGATTGGCGAGTAGTTGAGGTATCGCTCCGCCATGGCATTCATGCCGTGGCGCGACTCGGCATCGAGCAGGTAGTGCAGCAACATCGTATCCCACTTCATACCCTTGACCGCAATGCCCAATGTTCGGAGGAAGAGGATATCGAACTTCATATTCTGCCCCACCTTGGCGATATTCTCGTTCTCGAAGATTGGTCGCAAAATCGAGGCGTACTCCATCTCTATCTCGTTGCGAGGTCGCATATCGGCATTGTGTCCAAATGGTACATACCACGCCTCGTGCTCCCTCACCGCAAGCGACAACCCCACGATGCGGTCGCCAAAGATATTGAAGCCCGTAGTTTCGAGGTCGAAGCAGAAGAGTGGTTGTTCGGCAACCTCTGTCACCACCTTGCGCAACTCCTCCGCCGAGAGTATCGTGGTATATTTGTGCGGCGTATTTGCCACCGTAGCAAACGGGGTTGCAAAGAGGTCAATCTGCGGCTCCTCGCTCTGCTCGGCTGGTGCAGTAACCTCGGCTGTCGGCGCAACATGGGCAACGGGGGCAAACATCGCATCGAAGAGTGAGCCCTGACCCTCCAATGACGCCTTCTTCTGCTGCCCCGCCTTAACTCTGGCAAGGTTTGCAAGTTGTGTCTGCGGTGCTTGTTGTGGCACTTTCAACTCCTCCGCTGGTGCAACATTATTCAGGTCAGCAAGGAAATTTTTGAAATCCAACTCGGCAAACAACGCTCTCAACTCGTCAATCTTCGGTGAGCAGACCGTCAAAGCCTCCTCGTTAAATTCGATTGGCACATCGAGGCGAATTGTGGTAAGCACCTTTGCCAAGCGCAGTTGCTCCTCGTTGGCAAGGATATTTGCACCTGTCTTACCGCCTATCTTGTCGGCATTGGCGATGATATTCTCAACCTCGCCCCACGCCTGTACCATCTTGCATGCGCCTTTCTCGCCTACGCCCGGAACTCCCGGGATATTATCCGAGGAGTCGCCCCACAGAGCCAAGATATCGCGTACCAGTTCAGGGCGGTCGATGCCATACTTCGCCTGAATAGCCGCCGTATCGACAATCTCGATACCATCGCCCTTCTGCTTGTAGAGTTTGCGATTCTCGCCTACGAGTTGCCCGTAGTCCTTGTCGGGCGTAACCATAAAGACCTCGTAGCCCGCTTCGTCACCCTTCTTGGCGAGTGTGCCGATAACATCGTCAGCCTCGAAGCCCGGTACCTCCAACACGGGGATACACATCGCCTCGACAATGCGTTTCACATAGGGTACGGACTTCAATATATCCTCGGGCGTAGCAGGGCGGTTCGCCTTATACTCGGGGTAAATATCACGGCGGAAACAGCCACCCTTCGGGTCGAAGGCGACACCGAGCAGGTCGGGCTTCTCGCGCTTCTGGATATCGCGCAAGAACTTTGTAAACCCATAGACAATCGAGGTATTCATACCCTCGCGATTGCGCATAGGTCGCCCCATAAAGGCGTAGTAGTATTTGAAAATCAATGCATAAGCATCGACAAGAAAAAGGCGTTTCACTTAATTGAGAATTAAGAATTAAGAATTTCTGTACTATTCTAATCTAAAAATCGTAAATTATGAGATTATTTTTGTGCGAGGCGAGGCGATGAAAGCGCAGCATAGTTAGCCTATGTGAGCATTTCAGCGACCGAAGTACTCGTGCAAAAAGAACTCATAAGAACGATTTTAGTTATCTTCGGCATACCATTCGGCATACGAGGTTGCCGTTTCGTGCAGACGCAACGAGTGCAACTCCACACCCGTAGGCAACGCCTTTTGCAATCGCTCGGCAAAGTCGGCGAGCATATTCTCGCAGGTAGGTTGATAGTCCACCAACACCACCTTCTCGAACTTTGCACCCAGCACCTCACGCAACTCCTTGTTCTGCTCCGAATTACGAAGCACAAAGGAGTGGTCGAGCCTATCGACAATCTCGCGATTAACAATGCACTTCAAGTCACCGAAGTCCATCACCATACCGCACTTCGGGTTGCTCTCGCACTGCGAAGGCTCTCCCTTCACCGTAACGAAGAGGCGATAGGAGTGCCCGTGTATCTCACGGCACAACCCATCGTAACCATCGAGCGCATGCGCCGACTCGAAGGTAAACTCCTTTGTCAATCTGATTTTTGCCATAGTATCTATCTATCCAAGTAGTCGATATGCGGCTCACGCGAGAACATCTCGTTCAGCGAGATGTAGGTCTGCGTATTGGTAACGCCCGGAATGCGCAAGATATTGTCGAAAATGGTGCGCATCAGGTGCTCGTTATCCACGCAATACAACTTTACCATAGCGGTATATGTACCCGTAATAAAGTGGCACTCGACAACCTCGGGGATAAGTTTCATCTTCTCCGCCACCGAGATACTCATCATTGGGTCCTGAATGCGCAAATTGACAAAGGCGCAGACATCGAAACCGAGCATCTTCGGATTGACAATCATACGCGAGCCAAGCACAACTCCCGTATCCTCCAACTTCTTTATGCGCTGGTGAATTGCTGCACCCGAAATACCACACTCACGCGCAATCTCCAAGTATGGCATTCTTGCATTCTTGACCAAGAATTTCAAAATCTTGCGATCAATTGCATCTAATACTTCCTTGCTCATAACTTTATATTTTGGGGCTATTAGCTGTTAGCCATTAGCCATTGGCTTTTTGAATTAAAAATTAAAAATTGTTAGGGGCGTTAGAGAAAACTACTCACTATTTTAACACTCCCAATTCCTTACCGACCTCGACAAAAGCCTCAACGCAACGCTCCAACTGCTCTCTCGTGTGACCTGCCGACACCTGCACGCGGATACGCGCCTGTCCCTTAGGCACAACCGGATAGTAGAAGCCCGTAACGAAGATACCCTTCTCCTGCAACGCCGCCGCAAACTCCTGCGACAACTTCGCATCGTAGAGCATCACAGCGCAGATTGCCGACACGGTAGGTTTGATATCGAAGCCTGCCGCCAGCATCTTCTCGCGGAAGAACGACACATTCTCAACCAAGCGGTCATGGTGCTCGTTGCTCTCTTCGAGCATCTTGAACATCTCGATACCTGCACCCACCACTGCCGGTGGCAACGAGTTCGAGAAGAGGTAAGGGCGAGAACGCTGGCGCAACATATCGATAATCTCCTTGCGACCTGTGGTAAAACCTCCGACTGCACCACCAAACGCCTTACCGAGTGTTCCCGTCAGGATATCGACCTCGCCACGCAGGTTGTACAACTCGGTAATTCCGCGACCCGTAGCACCCAAGACACCTGCCGAGTGGCACTCATCGACCATAACCAACGCGCGATACTCCTTCGCCAAGCGGCAAATCTCATCGAGCGGAGCAGCATTGCCGTCCATCGAGAAGACACCATCGGTTACAATTATGCGGAAACGCTGTGCCTGCGCACGCTTCAAACAATCCTCCAACTGCTCCATATCGGCATTGGCATAGCGGTAGCGCACAGCCTTGCAGAGGCGCACACCATCGATAATCGAAGCGTGGTTAAGCGAGTCCGAGATAATAGCGTCCTGCTCGGTAAACAACGGCTCGAAAACTCCGCCATTAGCATCGAAACAAGCAGCGTAGAGGATTGTATCCTCCGTGCCGAAGTAGTCGGCAATAGCCTTTTCGAGAGCCTTGTGAATATCCTGACAGCCACAGATAAAGCGCACTGACGACATTCCGAAGCCACGCTCGTCCATCGTCTTTTTTGCCGCCTCGATAAGGCGTGGATTATCGGACAATCCGAGGTAGTTGTTGGCACAGAAGTTAAGGCACTCCTTGCCCGCAACCTCGATAGCTGAACGCTGTGGCGAACAGATTACTCGCTCGGTCTTGTAGAGACCCGCCTCCTTGATAGACTCCAACTCTTGTTGAAGGTGCTGTTTGAAATTACCGTACATATCTAACTGTTTTTTAGTATTTTAAGTCGTTTTCGAGGGCGATAATCGCCAAAAATGGTTACAAATTGTAACATTACCCAACGCAAAGATATAATTTTTACTCCAAAAATTTGCCTTTTACCTCACTTTTACGCCATTTTTTTTGCGAAAATAAAACAAAGAGATACAAAATGTAACAAATTATCCATAGTTCCCCATTGAAAGGTAACTATGGATAACATTCCTAAAACCCTATATTGGCTGTACGCGTTACCTCTTGTTTGTCATAATTTTCAGGATAAGTCTATCGGTCTCGCTCATTCCGTTGCGACCAATCTCGGTGAGATTGCGGATACAGTTATCGACATCGTCCTCGATAATACCCTCTAACGAGGTTGTTACGCGGTTGTTCATCGCAAGTGTCGCCGAGAGTATCGCCGTAGCCACACCACTCGTAACCTTCAACGAACACGAAGGTTTCGCACCATCGCAAATCATACCCGTAAGGTTGGCCACCATATTCTTTACGGCTCCCGACACCTCCTCGAAGCCTCCGCCCATCAGCCGTGTAATACCGCACGCTGAGCCCGTTGCCGCCACCACGCAACCACACAATGCCGACAAGCGACCAAGGCTCTGCTTGATATATATAACGGTGAGGTGGCTCAACACCAAGGCGCGCAACATCTTCTCGCGCTCGACATCGTTTGCAAGGGCGTATATCGCCACCGGAACGGTCGCCGAGATACCCTGATTGCCACTGCCCGAGTTGCTCATTACAGGCACCATTGCGCCACTCATACGCGCATCGCACGCACCACTCGTATGTGCCAAGATACTCGTAAAGAGGGTGTCGCCAAAGATATTTTTCGCCACGCCACTATGGAGCATCGCTCCCAAGCCGTGACCATAATCTCCCGTAAATGATAGTTCTGCGGCTGCAACATTACGCTGCGCCGCCTCGCCTATAAACTCAATCTTTTCGAGCGGCACCTCCTCAGCAAAGTCATAAACCTTGCGCAACGACAGTTCCACCTCTTCAACCTCGGCGGCTGCCTCCTTCGACACTTCACTCGCCGAGACCTCCTCGCCATTGCGGCGTACCGAGGAGAAGTTGGTGTGTGTGCCCGAGATTATCACCTCGGCAACATCTGCACATCCGCCCGCCGTAACCTTGATAAAGAGGATATCATCGCTCTCATCGGTGACGGATATCGATGGCTTGACCTCCTCCAAGAGTCGCTTTGCTCGCTCGACAGCCTCGGCATCGACATCGCGCAATACCTCCAAGCCATACTCGGACCTGCCCGCTACCGCACCAAGGGCAACGGCTATCGGCAAACCCGTCATTCCGCTGTTTGGTATACCTACGCCCATAGCATTCTTGAAGACATTGGCACTCAACGCCACCGAGAGAGTTTGGGGCATTGCGCCGAGTGTCTCGCACGCCTTCGCCACGCAGAGCGACACCGCCATAGGCTCGGTGCAACCAATCGATAGCACCACCTCGCGCTTGATAAGGTCTATAATTTTGTCGTGTTCGTTTGCTGTCATAGTGCAAAATTACAAACATAAATTAAAAGTGCAAAGTTATAAGTTAAAAGTTTTTCGAGATTATGCAGTTTGGTATTGTTGATTTTACTGCCCCCTCCGCTACGCTCGTCCCCATATTTTGGGGCTTTTAGCCATTAGCCATTGGCTTTTTTATATGGGAATTATATCGGGTTTGTTTGCTTTCCGCGCACCCTATTACCCCTATTAATGTTGCACCGTGATGAGGGTTGGAGTTCGGAAACCAAAATGCCACCGCACGCCCCGAAAATCAGAGATGGTTGAGGGAATTTTGTGCCAAACAAAGCAGCGAAACCGCAGTTTACTTGGCGTAAATGAAGATTTCGCTGTCTGCGGGTTGGTGCAAAATTCACCAACCAGAATGATTTTCAAACAAAAAGAGATGCACCCCTGCGGAGTGCATCTCTTGATTGTAAGGTAGTTAGACTACCAGCTTGCCTTCTTAACGCCTGGGATAAGACCAGCAGAAGCCATCTCACGGAACTGGATACGGCTGATGCCGAACTGACGCATGTATCCCTTTGGACGACCGGTCAACTTGCAACGGTTGTGCTGACGAATAGGGTTTGCGTTGCGTGGAAGTTTCGAAAGTGCAATCCACGCCTCCTCGTGATCAATCTCGCCGGCTTTCAACTGCGCTGCGATTTCGTCACGCTTGTGCTGATAACGAGCAGCCAACTTCTCACGCTTTACCTCGCGTGCCTTCATTGATTCCTTTGCCATAGCTTATTGATTCTTTTTAGCGTTTTTGAATGGCAATCCAAACTCACGGAGAAGTGCGTATGCCTCCTCATCGGTTGGTGCCGAAGTTACGAATGTGATCTCCATACCGAAAATCTTGGTA
>JAZRJD010000087.1:0-29301 GCA_045645625.1 Alistipes sp. | reverse complement strand
CGCTACGCACAAACTCCATAACCTGCTTGGCATCGACCACGCGGTCAATCTGCGAATTGACAGGTACCCAATCGTTCGTAAAGGTATATTTGTGGCTCGGCAACGAGAAAGGAATACCCTCGGCATCGTTAGCCTTACACTTCATCTCATCAACATACCACTCGCCATCGAGATAACTCGAATTCATAATGCGCACATCGGGGCGCACACCATCAACCTCCTGATTAAACCACAACGGGAAGGTGTCATTGTCGCCATAATTGACAATTATCGGCGATACTCCCTCCTTCTCGACAATCGAGGAGAGGTAGTTGTAGCCCATATCACGGGCAAATGTTCGGTGCGAACGGTCGTGGTCGTCCCAATTCTGGGCGCAGAGGATTGTCGGCACCGACATAGCCACCACCGTAGCCACCGCTGCCGCAACGGTATGATTCTTCTTCAACGCCTTGCACAACAGGTCGTAGAGCGCCAATACGCCCAAGCCTATCCACATACAAAATGCGTAGAAGGAGCCGGCATAGACATAATCTCGCTCACGCACCTCGCCGGGCGAAGAGTTGAAATAGACGACCAACGCAATGCCCATCATCACAAACAACCACATCACAACGGTAAAGTTACGAGGGTCACGATTGAGCTGGTAAATCAGACCGATAATTCCGAGCAGGAATGGCAAGAGGAAGTAGGTATTTCTCGCCTTGTTGTTCTCCATCTCGCGTGGGAGATTATCCTGAGGTCCGAGATAGAGCGAGTCTATCGCCTTGATACCCGTAAGCCAATTTCCGTTGGTAATGGTTACCGACTCGGCCTGTATATCGTCTTGGCGACCTACGAAGTTCCAAAGGAAGTAACGCCAATACATATAGTTGAGTTGGTAGGAGAAGAAGAAGTTTAAGTTCTCCAAGAATGTAGGCTCAACGATAGTGCGAGAGTACTCGCCATCGTGATATGTAACTTTGCGGCCGAAGTCCAAAACCTCAGCGCGCTTCGGCTTGCCATTTTCACCATATAGAATTTCGCCATTCTCATCGCGCACAAAGTCCATCTTTGTACGGTATGCAGCCCAAGGTTTATAGTCCTGCTCCTTCTTCATGTAGTTCCACATGCGAGGGAAGAGATGCATAAACTTATCGGGATAGACATAGTCATCAACCGTGGTGCGTTTCTCGTACTGCTTCTTCTCCGCATTGTAGTGGTAAAACTCCTTCTCGGTGTAGTTCTCCACAGGTGAAGCATACGAAGGACCATAGAGCAACGGGCGGTTACCATACTGGTCGCGATTGAGCATCGAGAGCAACGCCATAGGGTCATCGGGGTTGTTCGAGTTCATCGGCGGATTTACCGCTGCACGAATCGTTACCGAGGCGTATGACGAGAATCCGAGCATCACCATCGTTACGCATACCGCCACCAAGTTCCAGATGCGGTGTCCTTTGCGGTGAGTGATGTAGATTGCCGTGCCGAGCAGTCCGAACATCGCAAATGCAAATACCACAATGCCCATATTCACTGGCGCTCCAAGTAGATTCACGAAGAATACATCGACCATAGCACCGAGATAGACGGTGTACGGGATAATGATGTTATTCAGGAATAGGAGAATTGCACACGCCAACAGCGTAACGAGGCACAACCCTTTGAATGTTATACTCTTGTACTTGCGGAAGTAGTAGATAAATACCAACGCAGGGATAGTCAGCAGGTTGAGGATATGAACTCCAATCGACAATCCCATCAAGTAGGCGATAAGGATAATCCAGCGTGCTGCATGCGGCTCGTCAGCCTCCTCCTCCCAGCGCAACATCAACCAAACGACCAATGCCGTAAACATCGAAGACAAGGCGTAGACCTCGCCCTCGACAGCCGAGAACCAGAAGGTATCGGTGAAGGTGTATGCCAACGCACCCACTGCTCCTGCTCCGAGTACGGCGATAGCGTTTGCCGTAGAGAGTGGTCTGCCCTCGCGTGTCAGCAGTCGGCGGGCGATGTGGGTGATGGTCCAAAAGAGGAACAAGATACAGAAGGCACTTGCCAACGCATTCATGCCGTTTACCATGTGTGGCACATAGTGTGTCGATGGTGCAAATATCGTGGCGATGCGTGCCAAGAGCATAAAGAGTGGCGCACCCGGTGGGTGTCCCACCTCCAACTTGTACGAAGTGGCTACAAACTCGCCACAATCCCAAAGCGATGACGATGGCTCGATAGTCAGCAGATAGGTCGTAGCCGCAATGGCAAATACCACCCAGCCGACAATTCGATTCCAACGCTTAAATATATTCAATTCCATAGTCTCTGCGCGTTTATGTAATAAACGCACAAAGGTACTAAAAAATTGAGAATTACATCAATCAGTGAGGATAAAAAGATAAAAAGTGGCACAATTGTACCACTTTTTACTCTTTTATGAGGAGTGTATTATCCCAAATACGACTTCAAAAGTTTGCTGCGCGAAGAGTGGCGCAAACGGCGGATCGCCTTCTCCTTAATCTGACGAACACGCTCACGGGTAAGGTCGAACTTCTCGCCAATCTCCTCCAAGGTCATCTCCGAACAACCAATACCGAAGAAGTAACGGATAATATCGCGCTCACGCTCTGTGAGAGTTTCGAGTGCGCGGTCTACCTCGGTAGCCAACGACTCGTTGATAAGTCCGCGATCGGCGTTTGGCGAGTCGGGATTTACCAAGACATCGAGCAACGAGTTGTCCTCACCATCGGCAAATGGAGCATCAACCGAGATGTGACGACCTGCAACTCGCAGAGTATCTGTCACCTTTTCGCGTGGCAACTCCAACTTGGCTGCCAACTCCTCAGGCGATGGGGTGCGCTCGTGCTCCTGCTCGAAACGGGCAAATGCCTTGTTGATTTTGTTGAGCGAGCCCACCTGATTGAGCGGAAGACGCACAATACGCGACTGCTCGGCAAGAGCCTGCAAAATCGACTGACGAATCCACCATACAGCGTAGGAGATAAACTTAAATCCGCGAGTCTCATCGAACTTCTCCGCAGCCTTAATCAAGCCGAGGTTACCCTCGTTGATAAGGTCGGGAAGGCTCAAACCCTGATTCTGATACTGCTTCGCTACCGACACCACGAAACGAAGGTTTGCCTTGGTCAGTTTCTCCAACGCCTCTTGGTCGCCTTTGCGAATTCGTTGGGCGAGTTCTACCTCCTCCTCAACGGTTATAAGTTCCTCTTTTCCAATCTCCTGCAAGTACTTATCGAGCGAAGCACTCTCACGATTGGTGATGGATTTCGTAATCTTTAATTGACGCATATTTGTTTCTTCTTTTTTGCCATTAGCTATTAGCCGTTAGCCATTGGCTTTCTTATTTGTTATTACTCTACGATAACATAACTTGCCGCTCTGCCGTCAGGGTACACACCATCGATACTTTGAATCTTGTCGGTCAGGCGTCCCAAATCTGCCACCGAGCGCACCGCCTTGTCGTTGATGTGGGTTATCACAAACCCCTCACGCACACGGGCCTTCGCAAGCAGACCGCCACTCTTTACCGACTGCACCTGCACACCACCCTTGATGTCGAGTTTCTTGGCAGTTTTGCTGTCGATATCGGCAAAGCGACCGCCCAAAATCTCCACGACATCGACATCGCTCTTGGAGAGAAGTTCGGCTTTACCTGCTTTATTACGAAGAATAACCTCAAAATGTTTCACTTTGTCGCCTCTTTTTACAACTAACGACACTTTGTCGTTCGGACGATGCTTGCCAATCTGCTCGGTGAGGAGTGTCGGAGCGGTAATTTTTACGCCATCAATCTCGACAATAACATCACCCTTGCGTAGTCCTGCCTCCGAAGCCGAGCCGCCCTCGGCAACACTCGCAACATAGACACCTCCAACCTCCTTTATGCCGGTCTCCTTGCCGAGTTGGTCGATAAAGTCTTGGTCGATGTAACGATACGAAATTCCGAGCAATGCACGCTGTACGATACCATACTCGCGCAAGTCGTTAACTACCTTACGCACAATGCTTTCAGGTACGGCAAAAGAGTAGCCGATATAACTTCCAGTCGAGGATTTAATCACGGTGTTGATACCCACCAACTCACCACGCGCATTTACCAATGCACCACCCGAATTGCCCGGATTTACCGCAGCATCGGTCTGGATAAAGGACTCGATACGGAACTCGTTAGGGATAACATCTAACTGGCGCGCTTTGGCACTCACGATACCTGCCGTAATGGTCGATTGCAGGTCGAACGGAGAGCCGATTGCCAATACCCACTCGCCCAAACGCAAATCGTCCGAAGAGCCGAACTTAATAATTGGCAACTCTTCCGCCTCGACTTTGATGAGGGCAACATCGGTAGTAGGGTCCTTGCCAATGATTTTAGCATCGAATACGCGACCATCGTTGAGTTTTACGCGCAACTTTGTCGCACCATCAACAACATGGTTGTTGGTTACGATGTAACCATCGGTCGATATGATTACGCCCGAGCCGCCCGATTTCTGCTCTCGCTTCTGTGGCTGACCACCCTGTGGTTGCTGTGGCTGAGGAAAGCCAAAGAACTCGAAGAATGGGTTGTAGGGCATCATCAAACCCTGCTGGCGCACCTCAACTTCGGTGATAGCCTCGATATTTACCACCGCCTTGACGGCACTCTCGGCCGCGAAGGTGAGGTCAGGGTAGGTTGCCGACTGCTCCATCTTTACGAACTGTGTCTTCGCTACTGGCACAGTGTCGCCATCGCGATTTACATACTCTATGGTTGTTGCCGCCTGCGTATTGCGGACAACTACATAAGATGCTACGCCTGCACCGAGGAGTGCCGAAACGAAGCATACTGCTACCAATACAAAAGTGTTCTTTTTCATAATTTGTGTTTTTTGTTTCGCCTTCAAAACGAATGATACCACAAAATTATTGCAAATTGAGTGAAAAATCAAACATTCCGAGGTTTTTACCATTTTTTATCTGTTTTTGAACGATTTTTTTACATCTTATAATATCATTGTAATATAAATTTTTGGTCGAAAATTGAGGGAAAAACAGTGATTTTTGACTGTTTTGGGTGGGGTTGAAAAACTGTCTAACCGCTTCAAAATGAATAAAATAATAAAGGAGTTCGAAATGAACTCCTTATATTATTTTTTTGATTTGTAGTGGATAGGGGATTCGAACCCCTATGTCCTGCGTGAGAGGCAGGTATCCTAGCCCTTAGATGAATCCACCATTGCTGTATTGCGAGTGCAAAGGTAGTGCAAAAAATTTAATCTGCAAATTTTTCTGCAAAAAATCTGCAAAATTCTCCACTTTTTGCCAAAAAAGTGAAAATATATGGTCGAAAAAGTGGCAAATGAACGATTTGTTTTCGGAACTATCGGGTCTGGCGTGTGGCGATTTTGCTTTTGTCCATTGGTTTTTTAGGGGCGGGCTTACGCCCTTTATAGGGGTGCTGGGGATAATAGGGGTAATAGTTTTTGCTATTATCTCTATTTTGCTTTTGCCCTACAATCCCTATTATCCCTATCACCCCTATAAAAAATAACCCTCCGCAGAAACAATACTCTGCGGAGGGTTGGTAAACTATGTATAGCAAAGGTGATTAGAACGAAAGACCAACAGTAAACTTAAAGTTTAATCGGTCAAACATAAATTCATCGCTATTGCTGTAAATTTCCGTATCATCCCATTCTGTGATATTATTAATGGTATTCCAATCAAAAGAGTCGTCAACTCTTTTTGTTTGATATACATCAACATACCCATTAACAAATGCAAAGCCACAACTTAGTCCAAAATAGATTCCCATATTACCCTTCAAACGGCAGTTTGCTCCCACGGCTAACTCACCAACATACAGATGTCCGTTATGTGAATATATGCCACTATCAGTTGCAACGCTAATAGGTTTTGTTGCTAATTCGGCTCCAACAGACAATGCAATATAGGGATTCCATCTATGCTGTCGAGCAAAGTCTGTTCTAAAATGTGCAAATACAGGAATCGAAATAAGAGTATTATAGCCATAACTAGTTGTGGTTTTTACCACCTCATAACCATTATAGTAGATTCCACCTGCCCCATAGCCTTGTCCATTGACGCTTAAACCAGCTCCCAATCCGAGGAAAAGGTTTTTATTAAAGCGATAACCGCCAATATAGTTGAGGGTTGCAGAGTGAGCAAAATAGCAGAACTCCAAATTATAGCCTAAACTTACATATTGCTCATAGCCGGACTTTATCTCGCCCAAAGCTGCAAGACGAGCTATTTTTTCACTCTTCTCTTGCAACTTGGCAGCTTTCTGTTCTACTTTTTGCTTCTCGGCCATTTGTATTTTCTGTTCTGCCTTCAATCGTTTCTCTTCCTCTTTTTGGAGTGCAAGTTGTTTTGCGGCCTCCTCCTTCGCCTTTAATTCAGCTTCAAGCTGAGCCTTAATACGAGCAATCTCCTCAGCTTTGGCTTTCTCTGCTGCTACACGAGCCGCCTCTTGTTCAGCTGCAAGACGAGCCTGTTCCTCAGCTCTCGCTTTCTCCGCAGCAATGCGAGCTGCCTCTTGTTCGGCTGCAATACGCGCCTCCTCGGCTGCTATGCGCTCTTCTTCCGCCCTTGCCCTTGCTTCTGCCTCCTCCTTGGCTTTCAATTGTGCATATTTCTTATCAACTTTTAGGCGAAAAAGAATAATAGCACCGTTCAACTCAACTTGTGCGCTGATGTAGCCTTCGCATGAAGCCTCTACAAAGTTGCAGTGTTGAGCAACCTGCATTTCGAAAGAGCCATCTTGTGCAGATTTAGCCTCTGCGCTATCGCCGACCGCCTTAACGGTTGCTCCTGCGATAGGGTTTCCTTCACTATTATACACAAAACCATTTATAGTCTGCTTAGACTGCGCATAACTGGCAATTGCAAATAGTGAGAAGAATATTGCAATTATTACTCGTTTCATACTACTTACCCAACTTTAACGCACCTAATATACTGCCACCGCCTTCGCTCTTTTTGCCTGGTTTAAGGTCTTTTTTCAAGAGCTCAGTGAGTTGCTCATCGCTTGGAGAACGGAAATTCTGATACTTTGCAGGATAGCCGGTAACGGTTACAGACTGTACTTTACCTTTCGAATCGTAAGATATTTGTTTTTCAAGACTAACCAATACATCTGCATTGCCATTAGCCAGCAAAGCCTCACGCACTGCAGTGTTGACCACATTATCCCTACCGCCATTCACGACTGCACTCTTTGGAATATAGGAGAACTTGATTTTTGTAGGAGAAACAACGAGGTCTGCAAATACTGCCGACACGGGCTGATAAGCCTCTCCTTCTGCATAAGATGCAGAGTTTGTTAAGCGAACAGGAAGCGAACAACTAACGAATGACGCTGCCAAAGCCAATACCGAAATAACAAATAGTTTTTTCATAATAAATAAGTTTTTTTGTTTGCCCACCAACCCCGAATAAGGCGTTAATATAAAATAAGAAAGTGTGAGGCTGATTCTCGTCTATCTGAATGGAGGTTCTGGAATACCTATGACCAAATAAACAATACCCCACACCCGTATTGGCAGGTATAGGGCAACGAAAGTGCCATAACACCAATACACGGTGACGAGTGTGTTGCTCTCCTTGGCCATTTGAAAATTTTCCAGATTTCCATTCAAGGATAAAAGCGAATACACTTTCATCAAATATGTCTGCAATCAAAGCGATTGCGTCACAAATATAGCACTTTATTCTGCAAATCACAAAAATTCTTAATTCTTAATTCTTAATTCTTAATTTTATTTGCTAATTTTGCCGATTGATATTTGGAAGTATAGATAGGTATAAAATAAAAAACAATATAGAGTATGGCAATTGCTGACAAGTATTTACCACAAGAGATTGAACAGAAGTGGTACGACTACTGGATTGAAAAGAATCTTTTCCACTCGGAGCCCGATGCTCGCGAGCCCTACACTATCGTTATTCCACCACCAAATGTTACGGGTATGTTGCACATGGGACACATGCTCAACAACACTCTGCAAGATGTTTTGGTGCGTCGCGCTCGTATGCTCGGCAAGAATGCTTGCTGGGTGCCGGGTACCGACCACGCATCTATCGCAACCGAGGCAAAGGTTGTTGCGAAGTTGAAGGCAGAGGGTATCGACAAATCGACCCTTACCCGTGACGAGTTCCTCGCCCACGCTTGGGAGTGGAAGGAGAAGCATGGTGGCATCATCTTGAAGCAGTTGCGCAAGTTGGGTGCTTCGTGCGATTGGGAGCGCACCTGCTTTACAATGGACCCGGAGCGTACCGAGAGCGTTATTTCGGTATTCTGCGACCTCTACCGCAAGGGCAAAATCTATCGCGGTGTGCGTATGGTGCATTGGGACCCATCGGCAAAGACCGCTTTGTCTGACGAGGAGGTTTTGTACAAGGAGTCGCAGGGTAAACTCTACTACTTGCGTTACAAGTTGGAGGGTACAGACCGCAACATTATCGTTGCTACAACTCGTCCCGAGACAATTTTGGGCGATACGGCGGTATGCCTCAATCCTAACGACCCTCGCTACGCCGATGTACCAGAGGGCGCACGCGTGATTGTACCTCTCGTAGGTCGCTCGATTCCGATTATTCGCGATGAGTATGTCGATATCGAGTTCGGAACGGGTGCATTGAAGGTTACCCCTGCACACGATGTGAACGACTATATGTTGGGCGAGAAGTACAATCTCGAAACCATCGATATCTTCAACGATGACGGCACTATCAACGATAAGGTCGGTATGTATGTCGGCATGGACCGCTTCGATTGCCGCAAGCAGATTGAGAAGGATTTACAAGATGCTGACTTGCTCGAAAAGACCGAGGCATACACCAACAATGTCGGTTATTCGGAGCGTACGGGCGTTGCTATCGAGCCAAAGTTGTCGATGCAGTGGTTTATGTCGATGAAGGAGATTGCCGAGCCTGCAACAAAGGCGGTTTTGGAGGATATTATTCGCTTTGTGCCAGAGAAGTACAAGAACACCTACCGTCACTGGATGGAGAATATCAAAGATTGGTGTATCTCGCGTCAGTTGTGGTGGGGACAGCGTATCCCTGCATACTATCTGCCGAAGGGTGGCTATGTTGTGGCTGAAACCGCCGAGAAGGCGTTGGCTTTGGCGCACGAGAAGACGGGCGACAACACATTGACTTTGGCGGACTTGCGCCAAGACGATGATGTACTCGATACTTGGTTTTCGTCGTGGTTGTGGCCAATCTCGGTGTTTGACGGTATCCGCAACCCCGACAACGAGCAGATTAAGTATTACTATCCGACCAACGACCTCGTAACGGGTCCGGATATCATCTTCTTCTGGGTGGCTCGTATGATTATGGCAGGTTATGAGTATCGTGGCGAGAAGCCATTCGGAAATGTATATTTCACCGGTATCGTGCGCGATAAGATTGGTCGCAAGATGTCGAAGCAGTTGGGCAACTCGCCTGACCCACTCGACCTTATCGCCGAGTATGGAGCAGATGGTGTGCGTGTAGCGATGATGCTCTGTTCGTCTGCCGGTAACGACCTTATGTTCGACAACGCACTCTGCGAGCAGGGTAGAAACTTCGGTAACAAGATTTGGAACGCTTACCGCCTTATCAATGGCTGGCAGGTAGATGATAAGTTGGCACAGAGCGACTGCTCGAAGCAGGCGGTGGCTTGGTTTACAAACCGCTTCAATGCCGCTTTGACCGAGATTGAGGATAACTTCAAGAACTACCGTATCTCGGAGGCGTTGATGGTTGCCTACAAGTTGTTCTGGGACGATTTCAGCGGTTGGTACTTGGAGATGATAAAGCCTGCATACGGCTCTCCTTGCGATGCTGCAACTATGGCTGCAACCAAAAAGATGTTCGAGGATTTGATGCTCCTCTTGCACCCATTTATGCCATTCGTAACCGAGGAGATTTGGCAGGACCTCGCCGAGCGTAAGGAGGGCGACTCTATCTGCGTGGCGCAGATGCCGAAGGCTGTGGCATACGATGAGGCGGCTCTGGCTCGTTTCGTCTTGGCACAGGAGGTCGTGTCTGCGGTGCGTAATGTCCGCAAGCAGAAGAATCTCGCACAGAAGGAGGCGTTGGAGTTGAAGGTTGTTAGTGACGAGAACTACCCTGCGGAGTATGAGGCGGCTATCGCAAAGATGGCAAACCTCTCGGCGGTGTCGTTTGTCGAGGAGAAGAATCCTACGGACTCGGCATTTATCGTCAAGACTACGCAGTATTTCGTGCCTATGGGCGACAATATCGACAAAGAGGCGGAGATTGCCAAGTTGGAGAAGGATTTGGCATATCAGCAGGGATTCCTTGCTACCGTGATGAAGAAGTTGTCGAACGAGCGTTTCGTATCGTCAGCACCAGCGCAAGTTGTTGCAAACGAGCAGAACAAGAAGCGTGATGCGGAGGCGAAGATTGCTGCTATTGAGGCGCAGTTGCAAGCATTAAAATAAAAAAATCATTTTGAGCAGTAAATTTTGCACTGCTCTTCAATAAGCGAGTTCTCAGCGTACTTGGCGTATGAGGAGAACTCGCTTCTTTGTTTAATATAAAATATCCTTGCTTGCCTCTGATTTTTGTACTCTTCAATATTTTTTAGAAAATTTCAATCATCAATTGTCGATTGTCAATTATATTTGCTATCTTTGCAAAAGAATACTCGGGGCAGGGTGAAACTCCCTACCGGCGGTGATAGTCCGCGACTCCTCGAAGGGTGCTGTTTATTAGTGATTTGACTTAATTAGGCATCGCTCAAACACTCCAAAGAGGACTGAATCGGTGAAATTCCGATACCGACAGTTACAGTCTGGATGAGAGAGTGTCGGTCGATTTGTGAATGGCGATTTCTGCGTTACGCTTGTTCTCGAAATCCTCACATACGCTTAGTATGCTGCGGTTTCTCGAACTTCGCAAGCCTTGAAATCCCTCATTCAAAATCAACCTTCATAGTTGCTATAATGCCCCGAATTATTTTGGGGCATTTTATTTTTTTGTATATATGAAGCGTTTTCTATCTGCTTTATTCGCTCTGGTGGCGGCGATAACGGCTACCGCACAATCGACAACCGCATCGTTGCAGGGTTTTGTAACCGATAGCAACGGCAATCCCTTGGTGGGTGCTACCGTTGTGGCTACACATATCCCCACCGAAACCGTATATGGCACAATCACCAACGCCAATGGAACTTACCACTTGCAGGGTTTGCGCGTGGGTGCCCCCTATACGGTGGAGTTTTCGTTTGTGGGTTACAAGGATAAAACATATACGGATATCTCCCTCGCCTTGGGAGAGGTACGACAGATTAACGCCTCACTCTCCGATACGCAAGCCATAGATGCCGTGATAGTAAGCACAACCCGCCTTGCCGATAACAAGAGGGGTGCGGGTGTAACCTTCCATAGTGATATTATCGAGCGCACACCTACCGTATCGCGCTCAATTGACGATATTACGCGCCTTGCTCCGCAGGCCATGATATCGAAAGACGGAGGCATCTCGATTGCCGGTACAAACTCGCGCTACAACTCCTTCCAGATTGACGGCACGGCATCGAACGATATGTACGGCTTGACCTCTACGGGTACAAACGGCGGTTTGGCGGGTGCTAACCCTATTCCGCTCGATGCCATTTCGGATATTCAGGTTGTAACTGCCCCCTTCGATGTTCGTCAGGGTGGTTTCAGTGGTGGCGGTATCAACGCCATCACAAAGTCGGGTACAAATATCTTCTCGGGTACGGCATACGCCTACTACAACAACCAAGATTTTTACGGTCGTAGCCCGCTGAACGGAGCAAAAATTGCCGAGCAGCAGACTCAGATTTATGGCGTGTCGCTCGGTGGTGCGATAGTCAAGAATAAGTTATTCTTCTTCCTCAACGGAGAGTTTAATCTCGACTCCTCGCCCTCGTCATACTTTGTGGGGGATAGTGGTTGCAATATCTCGGCGGCAGATGCCAAGGCTATTGCCGACCGCTTCTACGCGCTTACGGGCTATAATGGCGGTGGCTATGGACGACAGATGCTCAATAAGCAAACCGGCTCGTTGATAGCACGACTCGACTGGAATATCTCCTCGCGCCACAACCTCTCGTTGCGATATAACTTCCTCGATGCCCGAAAAGATGAGTTCGTGTCGAGTGCCTCGTTGCTGAAATTCAATGGCGAGGGTTATACCTCGATTGCCGACACCCACTCGTTGGTTGCAGAGTTGCACTCGCGCGTATCGGAGAAGATGTTTAACGAGGTGCGTGTAGGCTATACCCGCGTACACGATGGTCGCGATGCGATGAGTGGAGCGAAGTATTCCTATGTCGAGATTAAGAAGATGCGCGATGGCGAGAATACGGCGGTCAATATCGGCACCGACCCATTTGCCATAATGAACGACCTCGTGCAGAACACTATAACCATCACCGACAACTTCTCGTACTACGCGCAGGCGCACACGATAACAATAGGTACGCACAACGAGATTTTCAACTCCTCGTGCCTCTATATGGCGAATGCGCTGGGTGCCTACACCTACAATACGCTCGATGATTTTCTTGCCGACAAGGCGCAGAAGTATGTTCGCAACTACTCCGACAACCCTTACACAAATATAACCACTGCCCAATTTGGGCTCTACATTCAGGATGAGTGGAACGCCTCTCACCGTTTTTCGATGACCTATGGTCTTCGTGCCGATATACCGGTAGTATTCGGCAACCCTCCCACAAATGAGGCGTTCAACTCGTCTGATGTAGCCAAGCAGTATGGGGTGCAGACCAACCAAGTGCCTCGCCCTACGGTGCTTATATCGCCTCGCGTGGGCATTCGCTGGCGCATTGCCGAGAGTGCAGACGCTTTGACTCTACTGCGTGGTGGTGTAGGTATCTTCTCGGGTAGAATACCTTTTGTTTGGATATCTAACTGCTTCTCCAACAGCGGAATGACACAACGCGGCTATACTCTCGACCGCAGCAAGGGACAGACGGTGCCGAAGTTCGACGAGGAGCCTACGGGTACGGAGGGCGTATCGTCAAATCCGATGCTCAACATCGTTGCAAAGGATTTCCGCTATCCGCAGGTGGCGCGTGCAACACTCGCATTGGAGCAGGAGTATAAGGGTTGGCACTTCGTGGTCGAGGGCATATTCTCGAAGTCGATAAACGACCTCCTGATTACCAACCTTACGGCACAGGATAAGGGTGGAAAACTCTACGCCGTAAATTCGGCTCTCGCCAATGCGCAGAATACCACAACCCTCTACGACACCTCGTTAGCGAAGTCCTACTCCTCGATTTACCTCTTGTCGAACACCTCGAAGGGTTACGGCTACTCGGTGTCGGCATCGGTGGCAAAGCAGTTCCGCTTCGGCTTGGACTTCTACGCCGCCTACACCTTTGCGCACTCCTACTCGGTGATGGACGGAGTATCGGCGCAGGCGATGAATAGTTGGAGCAGAACATACTCGGCAGATAGCAACGCCCAGCCATTGAGTTACTCGCTGTTCGATGTTCCGCACAAGGTTACCGCATCACTCTCGTATCGCACACCTCGCTATGGCAAGATATTCGGCACGACCATTTCGTTGCTCTATCAGGCCTATTCGGGTATGCGCTACTCGCTGACCTACGGCTCGACTGCCGATGTGAACAACGACAGCAGTTACGGAAATACGACAATCTATGTACCTACGACTGTGGAGTTGCAGGCTATGGAGTTCGAGAGCGAGGAGCAGCGCACAGCCTTTGACGACTATATCGAGGCGACACCTGCGCTGCGCCGTTCACGAGGCAAGTTCCTCGCACGCAACGCCATGCAGACACCTTTCGAGCACCATCTCGACCTCCATATTGCGCAGGATATATACTTCGGTGCCAACACCTCGCGTAAGGTGCAGATAACGCTCGATGTCATCAACTTCGGCTCACTCCTCTCGAAGTCGTGGGGCGCAAGTTACTATACTTCGAATTACACTATATCACCTCTCAGCGTTGATAGTTTTGCTACCGATAGTGAGGGCAATCGCACACCAAAATATCGCTTTGTTGGCGGCGAGGTATCTCGTAACGATCTCCTCTCTCGCTGGCGCATGCAAGTAGGAATAAGAGTCGTGTTTTAACACGGCTCTTATTAGTTAAAGGTTTGTAACGGTTTGGCGTTTCCAACGCAGATAGCCTGCTACGGCGAGGGCGGAGTAGAGGGCGTACAAGCCAGCAGTGAGGGGTATTCCCTTGTAGATATAGAGTCCTACGGTAATAATATCTACCACAAGCCATACAAGCCACTGCTCCAAGTATTTGCGTGAGAGCAGCCACATCGCCACCATCGACATAGCCGTAGTCATCGAATCCCAAAACGGTACGGTACTGTCGGTAAATTCCACCAACAAGTAGTATATTGCAGTGTGCAATACGCCATAGATAATCAACAATGGTAGTGCAAATCGCAGCGGTGTGTGTGAGATTTTTAGTGGATTTTTCTGGCGTTTATGCCCTAATAACCATGCTATTAGACCATACAACCCTGCCAAGATGTAGTAGCCCTGCATAGCGCAGTCGGCATACAAACCCGACTTGTAGTAGAGGGCGCAATGTACACAAGGCATAATTGCCCCCACTACCCACAACCAAATGTTGGCATGGTACTCCAACCATAAATATAGCAGTCCGAGTACCACGCCCACAATCTGTAAAATAAGTTTCAAGTCCATATTAAAAATGTATTGTTACATTGCCAAGTGCCGAGATGGTTGCTTGTGGGAAGTAGCACGCCCACGAGCCACGGTCTGCGAGGGTTGCTCCCTCCAACCACGAGCCGCCATAGCCACTTGCGCAATACTTTGCATTAAACAAGTTGCCAATCTTTACTCCAAATCGCACCTTCTCGACCTTCTTGGTACGAAGCGTATAGGAGAGGTCGAGGTCGCTTACGCAGTAGCGTGGCAACGACAAATCCTCGTACTGTCCATTCGTCAAATACTGCTTGCTGACATAGCGAGTCGAAAGTCTTGCTGCAAAACCGTGCGTGTGGAAGTCGAAGAATGTACCTGCTATAACCGCTGGCGAATAGGCTATCGTAGTGCGACCACGCTCGAACGCTACGCCATCAATATAGTCGGTGTAGTTTTCGATATGGTTTTGGCTCAAAGTGCAGTTTCCGCCAAGCGAAAACCACTTTGTAGCATTCACTGCCAATGCCAACTCGATACCTCGTCTATACGAGTCGGGAACATTGCGCGAGAGGAGTTCGCCCGTATCGGACAACTCGCCTGTCTGCACAAGTTGGTCGCGATACATCATATAATATAGGTTGAGCGACAAATCGACAATCTCGGTGCGGTAGCCGTAGCCGAACTCGATATCGAGCATCTTCTCAGCACGCGGATATTCGCCCTCGCGGATATCGGTAAAGTTGTTGCGTGTAGGCTCCTTCTGCCCCACCGCTGCCGAGGCGTAGATTGCGTGGTGCTTGGCAAAGGAGTAGTGCAAACCGAGTTTCGGATTGAAAAAGTTGTAGTGGCGGTCGATATCGAGTCGCTGCATCGCCCCCGTAGTGTCGTCAAAGTTGTCGTTCACGCCCGAAATACGGTGCGTAATATGGCGATACTGCACATCGGCATAGAGATTTAATCCTTTGGTAATCAGCCAATCGACCTTTGCAAAGCACGATGCGTCCCACTTCGAGGTGTAGTTGCGGTAGTACTCCGTACGGGCAAAGTCTGGAGCCTCGACCAAGTCGGAAATCTCGCCATAATGAACACCATCGTAGAGCGAAGCCGAAGCACCAAGCGTAAGCGATACACGCTCCGCAGTGTAGGCAGCCGATGCGACCAAACCACCGAAATTATTACCCATCATCTTCTTGCGAAGGAGGTTTGTGCGCTCCACCAATGCACCCCCAACCTCGATAGGGGCAAAGCCGTACTTCGCAAGTTTTTGGTCATTCTTGTAGTTGCGGTAGTAGCCGTTGCCATAGGTGTAGTGGGCGGTGGCATTGATGCGCCACTTGTTATTAAAGATATGGCTTACAACGAGTTGGTTATTTATCTGCGTATAGTTATCTGTGTGGTCATCGAAGAAGCCAACTACCTTGTCGCCGATAATAATCTCACCTTCAGGGTTGTAACGGCGATTTTCTGCCATCTGCTCTGCGGTAACGCCCGTATAGGACAAGCCCACCTTTGCCACACCTCCGAACGAGAGGAGTTTGACCGAAGTACGCCCATTGTAATAACCCGCTTGTAGCATATACGAAGAGAGATTGCTTGATGCTCGCTCGACATAGCCGTCCGATGAGAGGTGTGACAAGCGACCATCAATAGCCCAATGCTCACCGAGCAGACCTGACGAGATGGCTATCTCCTGCTTGGTGGTATTGAACGAACCGTAGGAGAGCGATGCGCGTCCCGAGAACTTCGATGCGAGGGGGGCGGAGGTCATATTGAGCGATGCTCCGAAGGCTCCTGTACCTGCTGTCGAGGTGCCGACACCGCGCTGCAACTGCACCGAGCCGAGCGAGGATACGAGGTCGGGGGTGTCGTACCAATAGACCGAGTGGGTTTCGGCATCGTTCATCGGCACGCCGTTGAGTGTTACATTGATGCGTGTAGCATCTGTTCCACGCACTCGGAACGAGGTTGAGCCTATGCCCGTGCCACTCTCCGAGGCGATAACCACCGAAGGCAGATTTTTCAGCAACGAGGGTATATCCTCGCCATAGTTGCGCTCCTCGATTTCGGTGCGCGAGAGGTTTGAGTGGGCGATTGGCGTGTCGCTTTTTGCTCGTACAGCCGTAACCTCGACTTGTTGAATGTTTTGGTAGAATGTGATTGAGTCCGGCTCTTGCGCCATCACTCCGTTTGTGGCACACAATGCCACCGTTAGGAAAATAAAAATCCTTTTCATAACCATTTAAGTTTTTAATTAAACAATAGTTTGAAAAGGGGTCGTATGTAAAATTACACTCTTCCCGTTCCGGCATTACCCGTTTCGGTTCGATGGGTATAATCTCAGCCGAGTCCAAATTGATAATTGACAATTGATAATTGATAATTAGTGGTAAAACGATAAATCGTTTTGTTCTATTTGATAAATAAAATACCCTTAATTCTCAATTCTTCAATTTTCAATTCTCAATTAAATTCAGCACCCCTTATGTCGTGACAAAGGTAAGAAAAAAAGTTGAAATGGGAGCATAAAATAATTTTTAATTCTGCATTCTGCTTTTGAATTTTTTACTACCTTTGCACTGTCAGAGGTTCCGGTGAGAGTTGCGCTCTCACGGATTAAAACGGAATTCGGTGCAAATCCGAAACAGTACCTGCTGCTGTAAGTTCCTGCCCCAGAGGGCGTAAGGGTTGTGTCGGGAAGATGCAACATTGCGCAAATAGGGGGTAAAAAGGCACTCTTTGCCACTGGTCTTTTTTAGGGATTGGGAAGGCGCCTTGCGGGACAAGTCAGAAGACCTACCTCGGCATTTTTGTTTAACAATCCGCAGGCAATCGGATTAAAAAACTTACATTTATGTCCAAAGCGTTTAAGTTTGCACTTGTTGCAGCCCTATTGCTGGTAGGTGGCTGCGCATCATTTGAGAGGGGCGATGACGGTGATAATAGCCAGAACCCCAAAGAGTTAGAGTACGAGGTGGTGGAGTTTCTCCCTGCACCCGGGCAGTTTGTGAATGAGGGATATGCAGCGACCACTATGGATGAGGCTTGCGCCTATGCTGAGGAGCGACTCAAAAATGGTTACTTTGTGTCGTTAGGAGGCTTTGGCGGATTTATCGTTGTGAAATTCAAAACTCCAATTGTTAATTCTAAGGGCGACTACGACTTCGGAATCTACGGAAACTCGTTTAGTGGCAGTTCAGAGCCCGGCATTGTGTGGGTGTCGCAAGATGCAAACGAAAATGGTGTGGCAGATGACGAATGGTTTGAACTCTATGGCTCGGAAAGCGAGAAAGAGACGACAAAGCACGACTACTCTATAACCTATTCACGCACAGACAATGAAACTGAGATTGCGTGGTGCGACAACAAGGGCGAAAGTGGCACTATCAAGCGTAATTCGGCACATCGTCAGGACTATTTTCCTGCGTGGGTAACAGACAACGAATACACCCTTTCGGGAACGCTGCTGCCCGATAATAGCGAGTGGAGCGAGAAGAATCAGGAGTGGGTACTGCACGCCTTTGAGTGGGGCTATGCCGATAATTTCAGTACGATAGACCTTGCTGAGGACCGAGCAAATCGTTTTCGTATCAGTGATGCTTGCTTAACATCGGGCGAGAGAGCAAACCTTCCTCAAATCGACTTTATAAAGGTGCAGTCGGCGACCAACAAGATACACCCCGCAATCGGCGAGGTCTCGACTGAGGTGTGTGGTTTTGTATCTTATAATAGCGCGGAATAATGCGTTGCCTACGCCACATAACAATCGTTTTTGCGCTGTTGCTCGCCTCGTGTATGAGGTGGGAATATGGCGACATGGAGCGATTCAATATCCTTGACGGTGGCGTTTTTATCACTAACGAGGGTAATTTTACATACGGCGGAGCGACACTCTCGTTCTATAATCCCGATACAAAACATCTTGAAAATGAGCTGTTCTATCGTGCCAATGCGATGAAGTTGGGCGATGTGGCACAGTCGATGGTTGTGCGTAACGGCATCGGTTGGGTGGTGGTGAATAATTCGCATGTTGTATTTGCTATTGACACAGAAACCTTCCGTGAGGTGGGGCGCATAACAGACTTACCTTCACCGCGTTATATTGTCTTTGCATCTGACGAAAAGGCCTATATCTCGCAGATTGACAGCGACCGCATAATCGTAGTAAATCCCAAAACTTTCGAGATTACGGGCGAGATTGTCTGCCCGATGACAACCGAGTATCGCACCGGCTCGACAGAGCAGATGGTGTTGTTGGGTGACTATCTATATGTCGTTTGCTGGTCATACCAGAAACGCATTTTAAAAATTGACACTCGCACAGACGAGGTGGTCGATTATGCGGATATCGGCTTGCAACCAAAGTCGATTGTGACGGACAAAAACGGCAAGTTGTGGGTTGTGAGTGATGGCGGCTACGAGGGCAATGTCTTGGGTTACGAGCCTGCAAAGTTGTACCGCATAAACCCCGAAACCTTGGAGGTGGAGCGACTATTTGAACTCGGTCTGAATAGTTCGGGCGATGCTACGCGCACAGCTTCGCGTCTGAAAATCAACGACAAAGGCGATATGCTCTATTGGATTGATGGTGGCGTGTGGCGAATGTCGATTGACGATGATAAACTCCCGACCGAGCCATTTATCAAGCCTGTCGAGGGCAATGTCAGATGCCTCTACTACGCCTTGGGCGTGGCTCCCGACACCGAGGAGATATATGTGGGCGATGCACTCGACTATCAGCAACGCTCGATTATATATCGCTACTCGCGCGATGGCGAGTTGTTGGATAAGTTCACAACAGGCGTTATTGCCGGAGATTTTTGTTGGAAAAAGTGATGCGCCGAGGAATTTACATACTGCTGTTACTCGTTGCTACTCTGTCGGTTAGGGCGGAGGAGCACGACTGGTTGCGTGATGGCTTGGAGATACCCGATATTACGGTTACGGCACGCCGACCAATGCGCGATATCGGGGTGCAACAGACCAAAATCGACTCGGCGATGCTGCACCAGAATATCGCGCTCTCGATGGCGGATATTCTCTCGTTCAACTCCTCGATTTTCGTAAAAAATAGCGGTCGCGCAACCCTCTCTACTGTATCATTTCGCGGTACATCATCGGCTCATACGCAGGTGCTGTGGAATGGTTTGCGCATAAATTCGCCAATGCTCGGCATGACCGACTTCTCGATGATACCATCATTTTTGGTCGATAAGGCGACACTGCTACACGGCTCCTCTTCGGTTGCCGAGTCGGGCGGAGGCTTGGGTGGTGCGATAAAACTCTCAACCGAGCCAACTCAGCAGGAGGGCTTCGGTTTGCACTTTGTGCAGGGCGTAGGCTCGTTCTGGACCTTCGATGACTTCTTGCGACTGACCTACAATAAGGGGCGTTGGCACTCCTCGACACGCGTGGTGTTTTCGACCTCGAAGAATAACTATCGCTACCGCAACTACGACAAGAAGGAGAATATCTACGATGCGGAGCACAATATCATCGGTCAGTACTATCCCGAGGAGCGCAACCGCAACGGAGCCTTTCACGATACACACATCTTGCAGGAGTTGTATTACAAAACCAAGTCGGGTGACCGCTTGTCGCTAAATGCGTGGTACACAAATTCCTATCGAGAACTTCCGCTACTGACGACCGACTACGGCTCATCGCCCGAATACGAGAACTACCAGCGCGAAAACTCATTCCGTGGGGTGGTGGGCTACGACCATATTCGCCGTAATTGGCGCGTGGGGGCAAAGGCGGGATATATCTATACTTGGCTCGGTTACGACTACTCATACAACAAGGTTGCTACGACCTGTTCGCGCAGTCGTATAAATACGATTTACGCCTCGGTGTCGGGCAACTACTCCTTCGAGGAGGCGGGAGTGTTGCTCTCGGGCGATATTACCCTGCACGAAAACTTTGTGCGTTCATCGGATGGTGCGGTGGGGTATAGTGCCGACCGTGCCGAACTCTCGGCTGTGGTGTCGGCTCGTTGGCAACCGATTGAGAGGTTGGGCGTGGCAGCAACTCTACGCGAGGAGGTGTATGGCAAAGAGTGGACTCTGCCGATACCGATGTTGGCGGTGGAGGGTGTAGTATCGAAAAAGGGTAATGTGATGCTTCGCGCATCGGCATCGCGCAACTATCGCGCACCTTCGCTCAATGACCTCTACTTCCGCCCGGGAGGAAATCCCGACCTGCGTAGCGAAAAGGGTTGGAGTTACGATGCCGGTATTTCGAGTGAGGTAGGGCGTACGGATATATATAAGTTGAGGGTGTCGGCATCGTGGTTTGAGTCGTGGATTGACGATTGGATTTTGTGGCTGCCGACAAACAAGGGTTTCTTCTCGCCCCGCAATGTTAAGAAGGTGCACTCCTACGGCGTGGAGGCACAGGCATCGCTCTCGGTGCGCTTGGCAAAGGATTGGCGGTTGGAACTGAATGGCTCGGCGGCGTGGACGCCATCGGTAAATGTGGGCAATCCGATTTCGGCGGGTGACAACTCGATAGGCAAGCAACTACCATATATCCCTCGCTTCTCGGCATCGGTTACGGGGCGATTGTCGTTCCGCTCGTGGTCGCTGCTCTACAAATGGTGCCATTATAGCGAACGATTTACCATGTCGAGCAACGATGTGTCGCTTACGGGCAAGTTGCCACCATACTTTATGAATAATATCGAACTCGAAAAGCGATGCTCCTTCCGCTGGGCGGATATGTCGTTCAAGGGGGTAGTGAATAACCTCTTTAACGAGAAGTATATCTCCGTTTTATCGCACCCGATGCCGGGCATTAACTTTGAGATATTTGTAGGTATCCGTCCAAAATGGAGACACCGCAGGTAGAACTCTACTCTGCGGTGCTACACCTAATTTATATATTGTGGTAAACCGATTGACTACTTTGTAGTAAATTCGATATATGTCAAATCCTCGCTGATGAGGTTACCTTCCATATCTGCCAAGAACGCAAATGCAATATAGTCGCAATCGGCATAGAGACCTTTGTACTCCTTGGTAACTGCACCTGTTGTGAGGAACTGCGACCATTTGTATTTGCCCGTACTAACCCAGTAGGCTCTCTCTTCGTGTTGCCACTGCATAAAGGCTTTTGCCGAGGCGTGGTCGTTAAAGTCCATCTTTGTGGCAAAACCGTAGTAGAATACATGACTATCCTTTCGTGGTACAACCTCGATTGTAACTTTCTTGGTACCTACACTCGGAATATCTCCAATTTTCGAGATGGAGATGGTGAATTCGTTAGGCTTCTGCTCCACTTTGAGCGTAGTAGAGTACTCCTCCTCGACAGCCGAGAGTGTGATTGTGCCGGTGCGCTTCTCGATAGTTGGGTTTTGTGTAACCGTAAAATCGAGACTCTTCTCCTCGCCTACACTGCTTGCTCCCTGTGTGATTGTAATCCAATCGTCTGCGGTTGTTGCCTCCCATGAGCAATCAGCCTTTACGGCGGTAGAGTAACTACCCGCTGCAAACGAGGCAGAGACCTTGCGCTTTCCCAAAGTTATCGGACCATCGGGTGCCGCACTCTTGTTGTCGCAGCCAACTAAGATAAATGCTGCTACGAACGATAATAAAAATAACCTTTTCATAACCTTTAACCTAATTTTGAGTAATTTGTGTAATTTGAAAAACAATAGCAGACATGGTTGTCTCCTCTGCCTGCAAAAAAAGAGAGAGTGAGGAGAATTTCCTCACTCTCCCAAAAATAATGGTTGTTGATTAGTTAGCCGGAGCAGCCTCTGGTGCAGGGGTCTCAGCCGGAGCCTCAACTGCCGGAGCAGCCTCAGCCGGAGCAGCCTCAGCCGGAGCAGCCTGTGGGCACTCAGTCTGGCACTGAGAACAATCCTTGCAGCACTCAGCCTTCTTAGGCTGTCCACAACACGATACCATAGCAACCGATGCGAGGGCGATAACCGCCAAAGTCATAATCTTCTTCATAACTGTAACTTTTTTTAAGGTTTAACAAATGTTTGCTCACCACAAATATATAACCCTTATTTTGAAAAAACAAATTTTTATCCTAAAAAATGGGGTAAAATGTCATTTTTATCGGGTAAACTCGCCAATGTTGATGTTTTCGCGCATAATAAACGCCTTCGGGAATGTGCCTCGCAGACGCCCGAGAAGGATTATAGCCTCCTCCTGTGTAGTGCAGTTTCCGACCGCAACTTTGAAGTAGGGATTCTCGTAGGAGAGGTACGACTGCTCCTGCGGAAAGAGTGCCGCGAAGTTCTCCTGTGCCGCCACAGCATCGCGGCGGGCACTCTGCGTGTTGCTCATAAATATCACAATGCGGTAGCCGTTAATACTCTTTGGCGAGGCTTGCAGATTGGCATCTACGATGATTGCAGCATCGCCCTGCTCGGCAATCTGCACCGTCTCGTATACGGTGGTTAGCGAGTCGCGCTGTGCAGGCGCACCAAGTCGCTCCTTTATTGTGCGGCGGGGTGCAACCTCTTGTGGTGTGACCTCTTGCGGTGTAATATCTTGCGCCGAGACCGAGAGTGTCAGGGTGAGAGCCAAAAGTGTGAATATATATCTCATAACAGACTAATTTTTCAATCCCAAATTAAATTGTTGTGCGAGTTGCAGGAGCGATACGCCCTCCCTCTCGAAGATACGATGCGAGGCAAATGCCGACACCGTGATATTGTAATCTACCGATAAACCGCGAAACTCCCCCTTGCGGATTTTGTTTAGAGCCGAGAGTGCGGCGATAGGGTTTGAGAGTGTGATGCGTAGCGGCACCTCAACCTGCGAACAGCGGCGGCGTGGCAGTACCACCTCGCCATCGAGGAGAAGTCGTGCCACCTTGCGACCATCTTCGCGGAGGAAGAGGGTACCCGATGTTATGCGCATATTCGAGGCGGTATTGTTCGCGATGGTAAGCGTTATGCGCCAGCCTTCGCCGATCGAGCCCTTCACTTTGTCGAGTGATACAACCTGAAACTTCTGCTTGCGCGGGCGCATCTCACCCTGTTTTGCGCAACCACCCATACCGAGTGTCGCCACAACGATTAATAACAACAGGGCATATCTTATATATCTCTTCATACGCTATACTTTTTTAGGCTTTGTGTGCAATGTATATGTGAGCAATGCCGAAGGATTGCGACTTGCGCTCCACGCGGTCGAAACCGACCTCTTTTAGAAGTGCCGTAAATGCCTCGGGCGATGCGAACAGGTCGATAGATTCGGGCAGATAGGTGTAGGCTGTGGCGTGCTTCGATACGAGACGACCTATTGCCGGCAGGATATAGTGCGAGTAGAGGCGATAGCACCAACGCACCAACGCACAACTCGGATTCGAGAACTCCAAGACCACAAGGTGCCCATCATGGCGAATGGTGCGCATTATCTCGGTCAGTGCCTCACGCTGATGCTCGAAGTTGCGCACTCCGAAGGCTACGGTGGCTGCATCGACAGCCTCATCTTCGAGAGGGATATCCTCGGCATTGCACTCCGTGAGCGATATGCGCTCCGCGAGTTCGAGAGCCTCGATTTTCTGCTTTGCTACTGCCAGCATCTCGCTCGAAAAGTCGGCTCCATAGATTGTTGAGCCCTCGATATGCTTTGCCATCGCTATTGCGAGGTCACCCGTGCCGGTTGCCATATCCATAATATGTTTGGCTCCGAGCCTGCGCACGATACGCACTACGCGCTTGCGCCAAAGCCTATCGATGTCGAACGATAGTATGTGATTCAGTCGGTCGTATGTCGGGGCTATGTCGTTGAACATTCCTTTGACCATTTCGCCTTTGCTCTTGTTGTTCATATCTTTTATATTTTGCCATTAGCCATTAGCCATTGGCTTAGAAATAACATAATACCTTAATTCTCAATTGTATTTTATCGCCTCTGCAACCTTTATGCGACCGACAATGGCGGTGGCGAGGTGTGTGATAGCGACTATAATAGTTATAAATAGTATATTTATTGCAACAATCCACCCTGCACCGAGCGATACGGGAACATCCGAGAGGAAATAGCCCGACTCGTCCAACTTGACAATGTGGAGATATTTCTGCACCACCAACAACAGCAGTGCAACGATATTGCCTATGGTGGCACCGCTTATGATGATGCGTGCTGCGCGGTGGGTGAATATACAGCGGATTGTGCCATTCTGCATACCGAGCGATTTGAGTGTGCCCACCATGTGCGTGCGCTCCAAGACGAGAATAAGCAGAGCCGTAACCATGTTGAAAATCGCCACGACAAGCATAATCGTAAGTATTACTGCGGCATTTACATCGTGCGTTTCGAGCCACCCGAAGATGTCGGCATGTCGCTCACGCGAACTCACCGCTGCAAGGCTCTCCTCGCCCTCGTATTCGCGCATCAGGCGCAGATTTAAGATGTCGGTTGTCTGCGTGGCAATCTCGCTGTCGTGCAGACGGCAGGCGTAACCCGAAATCTGCGAGGAGTTCCAACCATTCAACTTCTGAACATTGCGTATGTCGGTCAGAGCCAACTCGGCACCCGTCTCGCCGAGGGCAGAGCGGTAGATGCCGCACACCTTGAATACCTCGCGGCGCGGCGCGTTGTTCTCCAATAACAGCAACTCGACACGACCGCCACACTCTGCTCCAATTTTCGATGCAACGCTCTGCGAGAGCAAAATCTCCTTGCGCCTTGACTCCTCGAAGCGGGGTAGTGTCCCCTCCTCCAATCGCTCGGCAAAGATGTCGAGGTTAGCATCGGCACCAACGCCTTTGAGTCCGATACCTACCGCACCCTCCTCGCCACGGAGAATGCAACTACGCACTGCATAACGCTCGGTATGGGCGATATTGGCGGTGGAGACGATGATGTTACTCAAAGCCTCGTTGTCGTTGATGGGGTTGAGTTCGGGCTGTCGCTCTCCGTAGGGGTTTGAGATGGTGATATCCGACACCGTGCCCGATACAAGAGCTGAGATCTGCTCTTTGAAGCCCAAAATTACAGATATGCTGATTATAACCACAGCGATACTTACCGCCACAGCCGTTGTGGCGATATGTACCATCGCATTTTGCGAGCCTCTGTCGCGAGAGGCTATGAATCGTGCAAGGCTCTTCATCTTTTTTGGGCTATTGGCTTTTAGCCATTCGCATTGGCTTTTTTTGCTTTACAAACTCCGACCGTTGTCACGGCGCATCGATTTCTGGGGTTTACTGGGGGCGGGCTGCGCCCTTTACTGGGGTGCGCTTTCCGCTCTCCGCTCTCAGTTCTCCGCTATCAGCTAGTAGCAAACTTTGTCCACTTTTTCTGTCCATGCGCGGAAGCCTGCAAGGGCATCTTCGCGCATGAAATTCTGGCACGGTATAGCGCGTTGGGCGTATGGCTTGGCTATCTCGTCATAGATAAACGAATCGTCAAAGTTGATAGCCTTGGCATCGTCCTTCGTGTTGCCATAGACGATACGCCCGATACCTGCCCAATAGAGTGCCGACAGACACATCGGGCATGGCTCACACGAGGTGTAGCAGGTGCAACCCTCCAACTTGAAGTTGCCAACCTTGGCGCAAGCCTCGCGAATGGCATTTACCTCGGCATGTGCCGTGGGGTCGTTGTTTGCAGTTACGCGATTGGTACCTGTGGCGATAACCTCGCCATTGCGGACTATTACCGCCCCGAAAGGTCCTCCTCCGTTTGCAACATTTTCAATCGAGAGGTCGATTGCCATCTGCATAAACTCCCTATCTTCCAATGTGAATTTGTAATCTTTTGCATTCATAACTTCACATTTTTGGCAAAATTAAACAATTTTTCCTATTTTTGCGCGTATTATTAACGATTATTAATCAAAAATCGTACATAAAATGTTTCTGAATCTATTGTATTCATCAACCGAAGGACAGAGCCAATTTCTGTCAAACCTTACGACAAGTGAGGCGTTTCTGATGGTTATTGTTGTGGGTATTGCAGGTATGATTGTGCAGTGGCGCTTGCGCTCGGTTATGGCGAAGTACTCGAAGGAGCCACTTCCGGGAGGTATGACCGGTGCCGAGATTGCCGAGAAGATGCTGCGCGAAAATGGCGTGCAGGGTGTTGCTGTAACCCATACGGGCGGCTATCTTACCGACCATTTCAATCCGCAGACGATGACGGTAAACCTCTCTGACGAGGTCTATTACGGTCGCTCCATTACGGCTGCTGCAGTGGCTTGCCACGAGTGCGGACATGCCGTGCAACATGCACAGGGTTATGCTCCGTTGCAGATGCGCTCGGCACTTGTGCCACTTGTGAACTTCTCCTCACAGGCGGCTACATGGCTCATTATTATCGGACTTATTATGACCGCCTCTTCGGGTAGTCAGATGATGTGCTGGATTGGCGTGGGCTTGATGTGTGTGTCGGCACTCTTCTCAATAATCACATTGCCGGTTGAGTATAACGCTTCGGATAGAGCGTTGGCATGGTTGCAGTCGAGCCACATTCTTGTTGCCGATGAGTTGGAGGGGGCAAAAATCTCGCTCCGCTGGGCAGCACGCACCTATCTTGTAGCGGCATTGTCGGCTATTGCCTCGATACTCTACTATGTGGCACTTATCAATGGTCGCCGCAGAGACTAAACATTAGACGAGAGACGAGAGAGGCGGAGAACTTTTTAATTGGTGAGTAGTGAATAGTGAGTAGATAAGGACTTAGAGTGCACTCCTTAAATTCCTTAAACTCCTTAACTTCCTTAAAAAAGTTGCGCCGTGACAACAGTCGGAGTACGGAAAACAAAAAAATATGAAGAAATCGCTAAAATATGAACTACACTTTCGATCACAATCTTTTTCTTTGGCTGAACTTCGATGGAGGTGAGGCTATGGACTTTATTATGAAGACCATATCGGGTACGCCGATGTGGACCCCGTTGTACCTCTTTATCCTCATCTTTGTATGGCGTAAATATGGCTGGCAGAGGATGTTGGGCTTTGTTGTATGCTTGGCGTTGGCGATAGGTTTATCCGATATAATCTGCGGCATCTTCAAACATTCGGGACCATTGAAGCATTTGTGGGAGTCCTTCCCTGTGCGCCTACGCCCAATGTATGAGCCTGCTCTGCGCGACTTGATACATATTCCGTTTGGTGGTAGCGGTCGCTATGGCACGGTCTCGGCACACGCCGCTACAACCGTTGCATTGGCGTGGATGTCGGGCTTGGCAATTCGTCGAAATTGGTATAATTGGCTGATTGGCGTATCGGTAGCGTTGATATGCTACTCGCGTATCTACCTCGCTTGCCACTACCCGATGGATATACTTCTTGGAACAGTAGTCGGTACAGTATGCGGTCTTTCGATGTTTTTCCTATGGAAAAAGTTTGACAAAGTCATTGAGAAACAAATCAAATAGCGTATCTTTGCACACAGAACGAGAAAAAACAAAAAACAATATAACACTATGGAACATTTGAGCGAACAAGAACAACTGCGTCGTAACTCACTTCAAGCGTTGCGTGACCTTGGTATCAACCCATATCCTGCCGAGCGATTTGATGTGTCGGCTAATGCTGCACAGATTGCAGCCGAGTTCGATGCAGAGCCAGCGAAGTTTGAGAGCGTAACTATCGCAGGTCGTATTATGAGCCGCCGTATTATGGGTAGCGCATCGTTCTTCGAGTTGCAGGACCACACAGGTCGTATTCAGGTATATATTCGTCGTGACGACATCTGCCCAGAGGGCGATCCAACTCTCTACAACACCGTATTCAAGAAGTTGCTCGATATTGGCGACTTTATCGGCGTTGAGGGTTTTGCATTCCGCACCAACACAGGCGAGTTGTCAGTACACTGCCGCAAGTTCACCGTATTGTCGAAGTCTATCCGCCCACTCCCAATAGTGAAGGAGAAGGACGGTCAGCAGTTCGACGCCTTGACAGACCCTGAGGTACGCTATCGTCAGCGTTATGTCGATTTGGTGGTTAATCCGAAGGTGCGCGATGTATTCGCAAAGCGTGCAAAGATTATCGCTACTATGCGTGAGTACTTCAACGAGCATGGTTGCTTGGAGGTTGAGACTCCAATTTTGCAACCAATTCCGGGAGGTGCTTCGGCTCGTCCGTTCATCACCCACCACAACGCCCTCGATATCGACTTCTATATGCGAATCGCTACCGAGTTGTACTTGAAGCGTCTTATCGTGGGAGGTTTCGATGGCGTATATGAGTTCGGCAAGAATTTCCGTAACGAGGGTATGGACCGCACTCACAATCCAGAGTTTACTTGTATGGAGATTTATATCGCCTACAAGGACTACCGCTGGATGATGGAGTTCACCGAGAATATGTTGGAGCGTATCGCTTTGGCTGTTAATGGCACCACCGAGGTTGAGATTGACGGTAAGCAGATTTCGTTCAAGGCTCCATTCCGTCGCTTGACTATGACCGATGCTATCCGTGAGAAGACCGGCTACGACATCACAGGTCAGAGCGAGGCGGAGTTGCGTGAGGCTTGCAAGCGCCTCAATGTCGAGATCGACGACACAATGGGTAAGGGCAAGTTGATCGATGCAATCTTCGGACAGTACTGCGAGGAGGATTTGGTACAGCCAACCTTCATCTGCGACTACCCAATTGAGATGTCGCCACTCTGCAAGCGTCATCGTGACAATCAGGACTTGACCGAGCGTTTCGAGTTGTTCGTTGCGGG
>JAZRJD010000086.1:0-20804 GCA_045645625.1 Alistipes sp. | reverse complement strand
AAACTATGAGATATGGATTGCTATATTGCTCGTCTGGATAGAATAATCGCCACAAATGCGCGTTGCGAGATTGTTCATGTCCTCGGCAAGTTTATCCTTAATGACCTTCGCATAAATCTGCGTGGTGCGAATATTTCTGTGTCCGAGCATCTTGGCTACAGACTCAATAGGTACACCGTTTGACAATGTAACAGTTGTAGCGAATGTATGTCGAGCCATGTGGAAGGTTAAGGTTTTATTGATGCCGCAACGCACAGCCACCTCCTTCAAATATAAGTTGCTACACGAGTTTGTCAATGTCGGAAGCAACTTGCCATTGAGTTCCTTCATGCCTTGATACTTTTTGATGATGAGCTGCGGAATCTCTAACAATGGGATATCAACCACCTCTGAGGTCTTCTGGCGATGTGTTTTTAGCCAAACCTGCCCAGCCTCATCGGTAATAATATTCTCTTTTGTCAAGCCTGCAACATCACAATGTGCCAGACCAGTGAAACACGCAAATACAAAAACATCTCGCATCTTCTCAAGTCTGTCAAATATCATGTCTGTTTGGATAAGTGCGGTCAGCTCTGACTTGGTAAGAACATCGCGTTCAACGGGATCAAAATGAATCTTAACGGTTGAAAATGGATTCTTGCTAACCCAGCCATTATCTATGGCAACCTTGTATATCGTGCGTAGCTTTTGGCGAATCTTCATGGCGTGGTTATTTGCCATGTTATACTCTACACGAAGATAGTTGTCAAAGTTGCTGAGGAATTTAGGTGTTACCTCCTCAAGCGAGATATCTTTAACACCAAGTTGAGATGCAATGTAATCCTGGAGACGATTGCGCACCAATATATATTTGTCAAGTGTACGCTTGGAGGTCGTGATGCCGACCATCTTTGAATACTCGACCAGCCACTGATCAAAGATCTCTACATAACCCCTGGGTTGAACCTGGTCTTTGCCTAAAAGAGCCTGCTTTAATCGCTCTGGTGTCACATTTATATTTTGCCCCTGCAGCTGAAGGAATTTGTTATAAGCCTTCGTGCGTATCTCCTCAAGAACAGCCGTTATTGCTTGATCCTCTCGTGTGTGTCCGATAGGCTTGCCATCGCCCCATTTCTCTGGTAGGATATTTTGCTTCGTGCTAATGTGGCAGGTCTGTTGCCCAATAGTAAGTTGCATTAAAATTGGCACTCTGCCAGACTTGTTTGGCTTGCCCTTGTGGGCGATCATCTTGATCTTTAACATTTCAGTTCTCATAGCTTCTAATCGTTTTTATAGTGTACTATTCTTGTTGCAAAATTACGCTACTAAAAACGGCTGGAAGAATCTATACATAGACAACTTTTAGACAAACATAGACAATGTTTAGACAAAGGTTGACATCGTGCAAATTCCTTTCAATGAGCCGTTTACGAGTGCAAACATAAGCTCACTATTCGGAAGTGTCAAGTTAATTCCAAACTATCTGCCAAGATTATCGCAGATTATTGAAAGTGGGGCGATGTTTTCCGAAACCTATGTCTAAGTTTTCGGTTGTAGGTTTCAAATAGGTTTGTGAATTTTGTCTATTCTACATAGACAGAGGATGGACAAACATAGACAAAACAACCACGATACGCCACTGGTGCGCCACATGGCGGGCTGCTTAACTCATTGAGCAACAACAAAAAAGCGAGAAACTTTCGTTTCTCGCTTCTGTACCCCCTCAGGGGCTCGAACCCTGGACCCCAACATTAAGAGTGTCGTGCTCTACCAACTGAGCTAAAGAGGCATTTCCGCGCTCGGTTATTACCCGATTGCGAGTGCAAAGATAAAGCAAAATTTCTTTTCCACAAAACTTTTTTCAAAAAAAATTTCACTTTTACTCTTTTTTCCGGAATTATGGTCAAAAAGTATGGCATCAGAGGAGACAAAAAAGTAGAGAGAGTAATGGGAGTAATAGGAGCAATAGGAACAATAAGAGCAATAAGAGCAATAAGAGCAATAAGAGTAATAAGAGTAATAGGGACGGGTGTTCAGCCCTTAATAGGGTTTATAGGTGGGTGATTAATCAACACAAAAAAAGACCTCGCTTTCTCGCGAGGGCTAAAAAAGTCACACAACTCTTTTGAATCTGAGATATTCGCTGCGCCTGTCATCATCATCAAATTGCAGCGTAAATCGTTCCTCGGTCAGTTCTACGATAATAAAGTTATTATCGCACTCTTTGCGAACTAACCGTATACGATTCTCCATCTCCAAAAACCATTTCCCGACCAGCGAATGCAAATTTATATAGTCACAGACATATATACCATTTGTCTCCTTTTCGTCCATTGCCGCAAACGACCATATCTCTTTCCAGCGCGGATGCATCTCCCTACCAAAATTATCGGTGTAGGACTCTAACCGCCAACTGCCTATCAGGGAGTTATTACGCTCGGTACTCTGGTCGTTGGGCTCTAAATCGGGTTTAATTCGTGTAAAAAATTTCTTCACTTATTGAGTTTGCGATTAGAAATTCACACCAAGTTTTACATAAAAAGCATTGGTCTTGGTAGACAAAACCATTTTCTCTGAATAAGAGCCCTCACTAATAGACTCAGACTGCTGAACCAATTTGAACACCTGATGTTGCAAACCAAACGAGAAGTTTAGAGCCTTATAACGGAATCCTGCTCCAAAATCGCAATAAAATCCTCCACGAGTCCTAAATTTGATAGAACTAGATGATGTGTAATTTTCTTCATAATAATCATCATAATAATCATCGTAGCCGCCATCGCCGTAATCTCCTTCACCATAATTTCCGCTATCATCATGTGTTTATTTGAGCAAGAGAATGTTGCAAAAACGGTATAGATTTTGCTCATACTATGCCCGTTAATCACAAAAACCGATAAAAAATGAAAAGTATCAAAGGAACTCGTACCGAGCAGAATCTGCTCAAAGCCTTTGCCGGAGAGTCGCAAGCACGCAACCGCTACACCTTCTTTGCCAAGCGTGCGCGCAAGGAGGGTTACGAACAGATTGCTGCCGTATTTGACGAGACAGCAGCGCAGGAGCAGGAGCATGCCGAGGTATTCTTCAAACTCCTCGAAGGGGGCAAGGCAACAATCACCGAGGCGACATATCCCGCCGGGCGTATAGGCTCGACAGTCGAAAATCTACTCGCCGCAGCCGAGGGCGAACGCGAGGAGTGGGATACCCTCTACCCCACCTTTGCGGCCATTGCCGAGGAGGAGGGATTTCCCGAGGTGGCACAGGCTTTCCGCATGGTATCGAGTGTGGAGGTAGAGCACGAAAATCGCTATCTGAAACTACTCTCGCGCATCACCGATGGCAACTTCTTCCATCGCGAGGGCGAGATTTGGTGGCAGTGTCGCAACTGCGGCTTCACCTGCAAGGCGAAAGATGCTCCGCGTATCTGCCCGACCTGTCAGCACCCGCAGTCCTACTTCGAGCCGAAAAAGGAGAACTATTGATAAAAGATAAAAGACGAAAGACGAGAGACGAGAGTTTTTCGTCTTTTGTTTTTTTGGGGGGGGGCGGGGCAATAACATTTTCGATACTAGCAAAAGCAAATAACATAAAAAAACGAAATTGTATAGTTTAGAGTTGTTGATATAAGCAAGAATGTTCATTGCGAAGGAATGAAACGACTGTGGCGATCTCCCGCTTTTGATTTAATAACAATATGGGAGATTACCACGCTCATTACACTCGCTCGTAATGACGATGTATTATTTTTTCAAAATTTCTCTCATCTCTCGTCTCTTGTCTCTCGTCTTTTTATTATCTTTGCAAAAATTAAAAGTTTTCAACTATGAATATCGTAAAATTTGTCTTTAATCCGATTCAGGAGAATACATATATCGTGTGGGACGAAACGAAGGAGTGCATCATCATCGATGCGGGCAATATGTCGGCGCGTGAGGATAAGATGTTGGCTGAGTTTATCGAGGAGCAGGGCTTAAAGCCTGTGCTGGCGGTAAATACCCACTGCCACTTCGACCATATTCTCGGTGTGGAGTTCCTCAAAATGACTTATGGCGTTAAGTTTGCGGCATCGTCTGCCGACCTCGATTTGTTGCGTTCTGGTCGTGCAAGCGGGGCAATGTTCGGTATGGAGGTGGGCGCACTGCCTGAGGAAATCGACATCGACCTCGCTGCAACCGATGAGGTGAAGTTCGGCAATACCACGCTGCGAGTTATCGCAACACCCGGACACTCAAAGGGTTGCGTGTCGCTCTTGCACGAGGAGTCGAAGTCGCTCTTTACGGGAGATACCCTCTTCCGTGAGAGCATCGGCCGTACCGACCTCCCTGGTGGCGACTACCCTACGATTATCAAGTCGATTTTGGGTGCGATTTTGCCGTTGGGTGACGAGGTTACAATCTACCCCGGTCACGGCGACAAGTCGAATATCGGCCACGAATCGCTCTACAACCCATTTGTGGTGGAGGTTTTGAATAATGAGGTTAATTTGAATTAGGAATATAAACAATAGTCATTGCGAGGCTTGGTACAAGCCGTGGCAATCTCCATTATTGTAATTAAAATAAAAGAGGGAGATTCCCACAGTCGCTCCGCTCCTTCGGAATGACGATATAAAACAAAAAAGCCAATGGTCAATGGCTAAAAGCCAAGAAGAAACTATGAGAATAGATATTTTAACAGTTGTACCTGAGTTGCTTGTATCGCCGCTGAATGAGTCGATATTGAAGCGTGCGCAGGAGGGCGGTTTTGCCGAGATTCATATCCACAATATCCGTGATTACTCGGAGGATAAGCACCACAAGGTCGATGACTACCCTTTCGGTGGCGAGGCAGGTATGGTGATGAAGATTGAGCCGGTGTTCCGTTGTATCGAGAAGTTGAAGAGTGAGCGCCACTATGACGAGATTATCTTCACCTCGCCCGATGGTATTCGCTACGACCAGCACGAGGCAAATCGCCTCTCGACACTCGAGAATATCATCATCCTCTGCGGTCACTACAAGGGTATCGACTTCCGCATTCGTGAGCACCTTATCACTCGCGAGATTTCGGTTGGCGACTATGTCTTGACGGGTGGCGAGCTTGCTGCGGCAATTATCACCGACTCGGTGGTGCGCCTCTTGCCGGGTGCGATTGGCGACGAGGCTTCGGCCTTGACTGATTGCTTCCAAGACGATTTACTCGCTCCGCCCATATATACCCGCCCTGCGGAGTTTAACGGCTGGAAGGTGCCTGATGTGTTGCTTTCGGGCAACTTTGCCGAGATAGCCAAGTGGCAGGATGAGCAGGCGTATGCCCGCACCAAGGCGTTAAGACCGGACTTGTTAGAAGAATAAAATTTACACATTTTAGTTATGAAGAAATTAGTTCTATCTATTATTGCAATTTTTGCTGTAGCGACTAGCTTTGCCGAGGATTCTAAACCTGAGAGTGTTAGACCTACTTATGGTGTAACAGTGGAAAGATATGTATCTCTTGCAACTGGAGATTGTGGATATTTGGAGGATGTATATGTAACATTAAAGGCTGCACATATTGTAGATGGAATTTGCGCAGGAGTAAAGGTCGTAATAAAAGATAAATGGAAGAAAGATGTTATATATAAGAAAAGATTTATGAATTCTCGTCTTTATGCATATTCTGATGGACAATTACAAGTTGGTAAAGGAAACGCTCTAACCAATATTATAATATCAAAGAGTAAATACTCTGAAAAATGGTATATGGAGTTAAAAGAGAATGGTATATATTAATATCTGAAAATAATTCTTAATTCTTAATTCTCAATTTTTAATTTACAATGAAGTATTTCATTGTTGTTGGTGAGCCTTCGGGTGATTTGCACGGTAGCAACCTTATGAAGGGAATTGTGGCGGAGGATTCTGAGGCGCAGTTCCGCTTCTGGGGTGGTGATAAGATGGCGGAGGTTGGTGGCAAGGAAAACCTTGCGAAGCACTACCGTGAAACATCGTTTTTCGGTATTGCACAGGTGTTGCGTAACCTCAAAACCATCTTCGGGCAGATAGACGAGTGTAAGCGTGATATCGAGGCGTTCAACCCTGATGTTGTGATACTTATCGACTATCCATCGTTCAATATGCGCATTGCCAAGTGGGCAAAAGCGAAGGGCTTGAAGGTCTATTACTACATCGCTCCGAAGGTGTGGGCGTGGAAGGAGTGGCGAGTGAAGGCGATTCGCAAATATGTCGATAGGCTCTACACGATTTTTCCGTTCGAAACCGACTATTTTCGTTCAAAGGGCATTGAGCCTGTGTTTTGCGGTAATCCGTTGTGCGACTCGATAGCGCAATACAAGGCGCAGATGGGCTCACGAGAGGAGTTTATCCAAGCAGAAAACCTCGATGAACGCCCAATCGTGGCGTTGTTGGCAGGTAGTCGCAAGTCGGAGATAAAGGATAATTTGGCGGATATGATTGCCATTTCGCAGAATTTTCCGAATTATCAGTTTGTGGTGGCGGCGGTGCCGTGGTTGGAGCGAGAGTTATATGAGAAAATTTTGCACGGCTCGGCGGTTAAGGTGGTCTGCAACAAGACTTACGACACGCTGATTTATGCCGAGGCGGCAATCGTAACTTCGGGTACTGCAACACTCGAAACGGCACTGATGAATACGCCAGAAATAGTGCTTTACCATGTGCCGAAGATTTATGAGTGGTTGCGCCCTATCGTGCTGAAAATACCGTTTATCTCGCTTGTGAATATAAATCTCGGTCGTGAGGCTGTGCGAGAGATTGTCGTAAATCAAATTGATGTCAAGGCGGTGAGTGAGGAGCTGCGCTCCATCTTGGAGGGTGGCTCGGCACGAGCAAAAATGCTCGAAGATTTCGCCGAACTGCAAGCGATGATGGGTGGCGAGGGTTCGAGCCATCGCACTGCAAAAGATATAGTTAAATCGTTGAAATAGATGAAGATAGTTTGCATATATAACGCCCTTGCGAGTGGCGAAGATTTGTGGCTGACCGAGCGTTCCGACTCGTCGGTTTTGCGCAATAATGACGACTTTTATATGCCCTCATTTTCGCAGAATATGCAGTGTACGGTGGGCTACTATCTGCGTGTAACACGACTCGCAAAGTGTATGAACGAGAAGTTCGCACCTCGTTGCTACGATGCTGTGGGCGTGGCTGTTGCGTTCGTGGCGCAAGATGTGGTGGAGCGAAATTGCGCACTCGGCAGACCTTGCGATGAGGCGTACTGCTTCGATAAGTCGTTTGCCCTCTCGCCCGAAATGATTTCGCCCGATGCGATGGCTAATGGAGTACTTGGTGTAAAAGTTGGTAATGCGGTGTTTAACAGTGATTTATCGGCTGTTAAATTGTCGCTTGATAAAGCTCTTGCAAAGGCTTCGGAGTTGCTGACTCTCAAAACGGGCGATATTGTTTATCTCGCAGCAACCGAGCCATTTGCTCCGCAGATTGGCGAGCGCATTGAGGTATCGCTGAATGGTGTGGAGTTACTTAATTTCGAGGTTAAATAACTCTGCCGACTACCCCACTTACATCAGAAAAAGAATCATCATCTGCGCAATAATCACACGGAGGAACATCGCCAACGGATAGACCGTGGCGTAGCTGATTGCGGGCATATCGCTACCAGCCAACGAGTTAGCATAGTTGAGCGCAATCGGGTTGGTCATCGTACCCGACAACATTCCCATAATCGTAAATAGGTCCATTTTGTAGCGCAGACGGGCATAGATTCCAATAATCAACAACGGCACTACTGCGATAACAAGCGCATAGAGCAACCAGATATATCCTCCGCCCACTACCGCATCGACAAAGCCATTTCCCGAAGCCAAGCCCACCGAGGCGAGGAACATAGCCAAACCGACCTCGCGGAGCATAAGATTGGCGCTCAATGTAGTGTAAGTGATTAAATGCCAATGTGTTCCGAAGCGACCGATAATAATAGCCATCAGCATCGGGCCTGCCGCCAAGCCGAGTTTTATCGGTTGCGGAGCCTCGATAAGCGGAATTGAGCCGACCAATACTCCCAACGCAATGCCGAGAAACAGCGTAAAGATATGTGGATCGCGCAACTTTTTCAGCGAGTTGCCGAGTAGTTTCGCCACCTCGTTGATTGCCTCCTCCGAGCCTACAACCATCACTTTATCACCGAGTTGCAACTCCATGCCCTGATGCGGGATAATATCGACACCGGCACGATTTACGCGCGTTATGTTGATGCCGTACTTGGTGCGCAGACGCAAATCGACAAATCGTTTGCCGTTGATATTTGGCTGTGTAACCACGATACGGCGCGACACGAGTTGTCCCTCGAACTCGCCCCACTCCTCTTCGAGCATCTCGATTTCGCGACCGAGGAATGCCAAAATAGCCTCTTTGTCCTCGGCTGAACTCACCACGAAAATCTTGTCGCCACAATGCACTCGGCTCGACGAGTCGGCAATAAATGCCTTGTTGTCGCTGTGCGAAATGCGTGAGATAACGAACTGACGAGCAATGATTTGGCGAATTTCGCCTACGCTCTTGCCGTTCATCTGCTCGTTGGTCACTTCAATGGAGAACTTTGCTGCAAGTTTGCTTCCGCCCATTCTCCGGGCAACAATATCGCGTTCCTTCGCAATATCGACACGCAGAATATAGCGCAAAATGACGAATACGAGGATAACTGCCACAACGCCAATTGGATAGGCTACGGCGAAACTCAACGGAATGGATTTATCGTCAATGCCCGTAAGGTCGAGATATGTCTGTTGCGTAGCACCCATTGCAGGGGTATTTGCCACGGCTCCGTCCATCACGCCGACCATAGTTTGCAGAGGCGTATCGGTGGCGAAAAATAGCAGATATGCAACACCCGCACCGAGCAACATAGTGCAAATCGAGAGTCCCATCTGTTTCAAACCACCCTGTCGCAGCGATGAGAAAAAGGAAGGACCAATCTGCAAGCCTATCGAAAATACAAAGAGTGTTAAGCCAAAGTCGCGCACAAAGTTCAAGGTGTCGGCGTGCAGTGTCATACCGAAGTGGCTTGCCACGATACCCGCAAAGAGAATCCAAGTGGCACCGAGCGAGATACCGCCAATTTTGACTCTGCCGAGAAGCGTGCCAACGGCAATTACGATTGCCAGCACAAAAATCGAGTGTGCAATGCCCTCGCCAAAGACAAATTGCTCTATAAACTCCATTGTATCAATAGTTTGCTATTTACTTGGATTGCAATATCAGTTCGTTGTGCAACAACTCTCCCTCCGATGTGATACCCTCAATAACTACGCGATAATCCGACTGGCGGTCTGCTGTCCAGAACGAGATTGAGGCATCACCCAAGGAGTTGCTCTGCAACGATGGCACCCAAGCAATGGTGGTACGATTATCGCGCTTGCTCTTGTCGTTCTGTACAGAGTAGTCGGGAGCATAGAACTCGGCAGGTGCAGCATATCCCGGTACAGTAACCTCAGCCATAGAGTTGAGAAGGAACTTCTGGCGAGCATCAATATCTTTTACATGCATAATTATAACTCCCGTCTCGGAACTCATACCTGCCGCCATAGACTCGAACTTATCGAGGTAGGAGACACTTATAACCTCGCTCATCGGATAGGCATCGATAACTGCCATATCCATACTCTGACCATTGACATATACCGCCGGCATCAAGTCGGTCTTGTCGCCCAAATTTATCTCGACATTTTCAAATTCGCTGCCGCCTGTTCCTCCGTCTGACTCATCGGCCTCAGCACTAGATCCTGCATCGCCAGAACTATGTTCTTCCTTAACAGGTGAAGCATCGAGTTTTGGGGAGCGAATATAGACATCGTTGCCTATAATTTCGAGTTTGCGGAAGCGTTGCAAGGCATCGAAAATCGAGGAGAAGCGTGTCATATCACCACTTACCGTATTGAAGTCGTTGAGCGAAGACGAGTAGTCGAAGGTCTGTGTTCGTCTTGCAACAATCTCCACCGCATCGATATCGATAATCGGCATACCGCCATCTTCAAAGTAACTCTGCTTCGAGCGCACCATATACTCCTCGGATATCGAACTCTTCTTCTCTTTGTGGACAACCTCGCGAGGTATAAGCGGTGTGATAGGCGAGATATACGGATCGACCTTGATACGGACACGGTCGCTGCTACCCTTGCGATTTAGGGCTTGCAGGAGGTAGGTCATCGTATCGGGCGCATCAACTCCCGTAATAAAGAAGCGGTTGGTGCTGTTAAGGTCATGCACACCAAGATACTCCTTCTTGTTGCGGAAGATCATCACACTCGTGTTGAGTCCCTTGCCTATGGCAGCCTTAATGCTTCCGGAGATACTCTGCTCGGACTCAAACGGATACTTCAACTTTGCCTTGTTGCCCGCAAGAATAGAGTTTATGTTGTATCTGCGCCAACCGTGTGTCAGCATCACAAGGTCGAGATGCTCATTGTGCTGTGCATCGTCAGCCTCGAAGTAGTATTTCGGATTCTCGATATGTCCCTTCAAGTCGGAGTTGAGCAACATATAGGAGAATATATTGTCCGTATCGGGATCATCTTTCAGGAGTTCGGCATCTGTAACCGACACCACAAAGTCTCCCTTCACGGCATTGCCGGCACTACTCTTTACGGCAAAGTCGAGCAATACCTGCTCACGAGGCGAGAACTTCTTGACACTTGGGGTTATAGTGGCATTGGCAAATGCTCCACGCACGAAGAATAGTCGTTGAGCCACAACCTTGCGAGTGAGTTTGTCTATGACCGACACCTGAGCAACACCGCTACGCAACTTGTCGAGCGGAACTCGCAGTGCGTATGAGGTATCCTCTACAACATAGTTTACCATGCCTCGCGACTGCACCACCGCCACCAACTGTTCGCGCGGATAGTCAGGCGTTGTCAGCACACGCACGAGGAGTCGATTGTCGGTATCGGGCACTACGCTCAACGCACAACCCGAAGGTAGTGCCGTAGGTAGCGTGAAGGAGCGCGATACGCCATCTTTGGTCGTGAGGGTGGCGATATAGACCTCATTTGCCGCAGCATTGAAGAGGAACTTACCCATACCGTCATGGTCGGAGCGAATTGAGCAGACCTCATTGCCCGATTTTGTCTGCACAACACCCTCGACATCTACATATCGACCATCTACGCCGACCGCCTTGAAGGCGATTATCTGCTCGATACCTGCCACGAGGTTTCCGCCCTCCGGCATAAACTTAACCGAGAAATCGTTGTCGAACGATGGCAACTGATACTTTCTATCCAACTTACGACCATTGGCATTTATATTGAGGCGAACATTGTCCGACATATTATCGCTTGGGCGGAACGAGAAGCGGAAATAGCCGTCTTGGTCAGTCTGTGTCATGTGGCGCGTTGTACGACCACCAACACAGAGTGAATACTCTACTGGATTGCCCACAATAGGAGTATAGCGACTATCGGTAACCTCGACCATTGCCACCACCTTACCCGAGCCGGAGCCTGTATTCGAGAACTCGTACTTAATGCTGGTATGTACTGCATCATCAATGTAGTTACCTATCTGAATTTGACGAGTGTAGAGCAACTCCTTATCGAAGTTGGTTTGCCACTTCGAGTATGCTCTCAACAGGTATCGACCTGCCGTCATACGGGTTGAAAGAGGTATGGCATTGTGGAAGCGACCGCCCTCGCCCTTAACTCTCAACTGCGCCACCATATCGCCGGTGGCATCGACCAACTCCACATAGATAAAGCGAGTGTCGGTCGAGTGGTGAAAGTAGAGCGAGTTCACCAGAAAGGCACTGAAATAGATTGTGTCTCCTGCGCTGTAAAATGGTTTGTCGGTCACAACATACAACTTCTCCTGCACACCGCCTCTCGTGTAGTAGTTCACAAAACTACTCGTTACGAGTTCGGCAAAATTAACCCCTTCGGGATTCATATTCGACAACGATTGTGCCGAGAGTGCCAATGGTGCCAACGCAAACAGGCTCAACGACCAAATTCTGTAAATAGACTTCATATTCGGTTAGTTTACTTTAATAATCTATAACTTTCGAGGCGCACTCTATCGCCTGCTCCATATCGTAGCCTCGCGAGGCGGCAAAGCGAATCAACTTCGTCTTTGCATCGTAGGGCGAGGAGTATTTCAGTGTTCGCAACTTGCGCCGCAGCACCTCCTCCAATCGCTCCGACATATCGGCTTCGTTGAGCATTGGCGCAACAACCTCGTTAATAATCTCGCTCGACACACCCTTGGTGCGAAGCGCACTCTTTATTTTGTAGGCTCCCCAGCCACTCAAATTCAACTTCTCGCGCACAAATGCCTCGGCATAACGGCTATCATCGATAAATCGCTCCGACTGCAATCGCGCAAGCACCTTTCGAGCATCTTCGTCAGGCACCTCCCAACGCTTCATTAGTCGCAGTGCATCGCCCGAGGAGCGTTCTGCACGGGCGCACATACGCATCAGCGACTGCAACGCCTGCTGCGCCGTCTTTGTCCGTTTCGCGCGTGTTACCTTCTGCTCCATACCATTCGCGGTTTTGCGTTTGCATCTTCGAAGAGTTCGGTCTGCGAAAAGCCCTTTTCGCGCAACATTGCGCAGAGTCTCTCGCCTGCCCTCTCGTATATCTCAAACCACAACGAGCCACCCTCGCGCAACATCTTTTGCCCATTCTCTGCCGTAGCGCGATAGAAACACAGAATATCGTTATCCGGCACAAACAGAGCCGTATGAGGCTCGTAATCGACTACATTCCTCCGCATATCGACAATATCGCTCTGCGGGATATATGGAGGATTTGATACTATTATATCAAATTCCCCAAGGTGGCTCAAATCACCCAAGGCATCAGCCTTGACAAAATCCGCCTTCGCACCGAGTAACTCGGCATTGCGCTCGGCTATATTCAGTGCTTCACGCGAAATATCAATAGCCACAACTTCCGACTCCTTGACCAACTTAGCGAGTGCTATCGCTATCGCTCCGCTACCCGTACCTACATCAAGAATACGCGCACCTCGTGGTGCTGTTTCAGCAATACGATAGACCAACTCCTCGGTTTCGGGGCGAGGTATAAGCACACCCTCCGCCACCTCGAACTCCATTTCGCAGAACTCCGCCCTGCCCAACACATACTGCACGGGGCGACCACGGCGCAACTCCTCCGTTACCCGTTCTATATCCTCAATCTCGCACTCCTCGTCATAGTGAGCGACAAGTTGCGAAAGGTTGTATTTCAGTTGCTCACACACCACCATTCGTGCAATAGACTCCGCCTCGCGAATGCCATATAGCGATACGACTGCATCTCGAATTGTATGAATGGTTTGGCGAATTGTCATAATTTAATCGAGTGTTAATTCTGCAAGAGCAATTGCCACTACCGCCTCAACAACTACCGCTGCACGAAGCACAATACAGGCATCATGACGACCCTTTGCCACAAGCGGAGCGACCGTGCCCAACGCCTTGTTGTAGGTCATCTGCTCACGCGAAATGGTCGGTGTAGGCTTTATCGCCACTCGCACCACCAAGTCGTTGCCGTTGGTGATACCGCCATTTATACCTCCCTCATTATTTGTTGCAGTGTGTCCTTCGCCATCTACAAAGCAGTCGTTACGCTGTGTGCCACGCAACTTCACACCCTCGAATCCTGCACCGAACTCCACACCCTTAACCGCAGGTACAGAGAACATCAGGTGCGATATAACACTCTCTGCCGAGTCGAAGAATGGCTCTCCCAAGCCGACCTTAACGCCTTTGGCTCGGCACTCGACAACACCGCCGACAGAGTCGCCATCGTGCAGTGCCGACTCGACAATCTGCTGGAACTCAGCACTATTGCGCGAGCCGCCAATCTCAACTATCTCGGTCGAATACTCCACCGCCCCGACAACTTTTTTTGCTACGACACCTGCCGCCACAAGCAGCACCGTCATACGCCCCGAGAATTGACCGCTACCACGCAAATCGACCTTTTCACCATACTTGGCGCGTGCGACAAAATCGACATGCGAAGGTCGTGGTTGCTGCTCGAACTGCGAATAGTCCGAGGAGCGCGTATCGCCATTGCTGAATACTATCTCGATGGTTTCGCCCGTAGTGACACCATCGGCAACACCCGCACGAATAGTCGGAATATCCTTTTCGTGGCGCGAAGTTGTACCCCTTGCCGAGGCACGGCGGCGCGACAAATCGGCTTCAAAGTCCGCCTCCGACAGGGCAATACCCTGCGGTACGCCACCGATGCGCACACCTATTTCGGGGGTGTGTGAAGCACCCCAAATCTCAATCTTGAACTGTGAGCCAAAACTATTGTGCCACATTACTACTCCTTAACTCTCAATGACTCCAACACTGCGAAGAAGTCAGGAAAACTCTTTGCCACACACTCCGAGTTGTAAATCAAAATCTCGCCATCGGAGCGCAATGCCGACACTGCCAACGACATCGCTATACGATGGTCGTGGTGACTCTCCGTCTCTGCCGAACGAATCTCTCCGCCCTTGATATACATGGCATCGCCCTCCAAGCGCACATCGATACCTATCTTCTCGTACTCCCGTTTGATAGCCTCGGCACGATTGGACTCCTTGTGTTCCAAGCGATGTGTGCCATAAATCACACTCTCACCCTCTGCTGCCGCAGCCAACGCCGCCAATGCAGGGAAGAGGTCGGGACACTGCGTGGCATCGAACTCGAACGCCACCAAGTCGCGATGCTCTACTGTAATAGAGTTCGGCTCACTTGTAACCGATGCTCCGGCACGCACCAACGCATCGCAAATAGCCACATCTGCCTGCTTCGAGAGCATCGACACATTCGTAAGCGTCACCTCTCCGGCAATCGCTCCCGCCACAAGCAACATCGCCGCAGCACTCCAATCGCCTTCGATGGCGATATCGGCAGCCTCGTACTTCTGACCTCCCTCGACATAGAACTCCTTGTAGTCGTTGTGTTGGATATTGACACCAAACTTCGATGCCATATCTATCGTCATATCGAGATATGGTTTCGACACCGCATTCTCGACCGCAATCGTAGTATCCTCCTCTGCCAACGGCAACGCCATAAGCAGTCCCGTCAGGAACTGCGAAGAGACCGAGCCATCGACCTCAATCTCGCCACCTCGCATAGGACCGCACACCTCGATAGGCAGGCGACCTCCGCCATCGCGCACCTCGACACCGAGTTTGCGCAGCGGCTCAATCATCATATTCATCGGGCGATAGAGAAGCGTACCCTCGCCCTGTATTGTAATAGGTGTATTGCACAACGAGGCTATCGGGGTAAACATTCGCGTAGCCAAGCCCGACTCGCCGACATTCAATATATTGCTCTTTGGTGCAAGACCTCCGCGCACCCTTACCGTGCGCTCATCTACGCGTTCCACCTCGGCACCTAATGCCTCGATAGTGCGTATTGCCGACAATGTGTCGTCACAGAAATCGAGATTGCGCAGTACCGTTTCGCCCTCGGCAAGGAGAGCCGAAGCCAAAGCGCGCTGCGCATAACTCTTGGAACAAGGGGGCGTTGCTACGCCCGATAGTCGCCCTCGCGGAACAGAGATATCCATTTACTTTTGCTTTTTACCATTGGCCATTAGCCTTTGGTTTTTTTATTAAAAGTTGAAAGTTCTTTTTATTCTTAATTTGTTTGAACTTACTCGTTAGTAAGTTCAAATCTGTGATTCTTTTTAAGTTCGAAATTCTTGCCAAGATATACCTTTCTTACCATCTCGTCATTTGCCAACTCCTCGGCAGTACCTGTTTTGAGGATTTTACCCTCGTAGAGGAGATAGGTGCGGTCGGTAATGGCGAGTGTCTCATCAACATTGTGGTCGGTGATGATAACGCCGATATTCTTGTTTTTGAGGGTTGCAACAATGCTCTGGATATCCTCCACAGCGATTGGGTCTACACCCGCAAACGGCTCATCGAGCAGCACGAACGAAGGGTTGATAGCAATAGCGCGTGCAATCTCGGTACGGCGGCGTTCTCCTCCCGAGAGTTGGTTACCGTAACTCTTGCGCACCTTCTGTAAACGGAACTCCTCGATGAGTGCCTCGGTACGCTCACGCTGATACTCCTTGGTATAGTTGGTCATTTCGAGCACCGAGCGGATATTATCCTCCACGCTCAAATGGCGGAATACCGAAGCCTCCTGCGCAAGGTAACTTACGCCCAACTGCGCACGCTTGTAGACCGGCAACTTTGTGAGTTCATCGACATGCCCGTCATCGTGTTCGAGGAAGATTCGTCCCTCGTTGGGTTTGATAAGTCCCACAATCATATAGAACGAGGTCGTCTTGCCCGCTCCGTTAGGTCCGAGCAGACCGACAATCTCGCCCTGCTGCACATCTATCGACACATGATTAACGACCGTGCGTGCCTTATATTTCTTGACAAGATCTGTTGTGTAAAGTCTCATACGAGGTTTTTTTGAAATAATTTTGTACAAAGTTATGTTTTTTTCCGAAATAATTTTTATCTTTGATTGGAAATTTGGTTAAAAAGTAGATTTTAGAGCATAATTTGGTATGTCACAGCAATTGACTGACAGAAATTTACTACGCGAAAAACTTAAAGAGTACTTCGGTTTCACATCGTTCAAGGGAAATCAGGAGGAGGTCATTCTAAATCTTCTCTCTGGTCGCGACACCTTTGTACTGATGCCAACGGGTGGCGGAAAGTCGCTTTGCTATCAACTCCCCGCCCTGATGATGGACGGAGTGGCAATTATCATCTCGCCACTTATCGCCCTGATGAAGAATCAGGTCGATGCCATGCGAACATTCTCCGACAACTCGGGTATCGCTCACTTCCTCAACTCCTCGTTGAGCCGTGCCGCCGTACAGCAGGTACGCGATGAGGTGTTGGCAGGCAAAACCAAGTTGCTCTACTTCGCACCCGAATCACTCACCAAGGAGGATAATATCGCCTTCTTGCGCAAGATAAAAATCTCGTTCTACGCTATCGATGAGGCGCACTGTATCTCGGAGTGGGGACACGACTTCCGCCCCGAGTATCGCCGTATCCGCCCTATCATCAACGATATCGGGCAGGCTCCGCTGATAACTCTGACCGCCACCGCTACACCAAAGGTGCAGATGGATATTCAGAAGAATCTCGGTATGACCGATGCCGTGGTCTTTAAGTCGTCATTCAACCGTCCAAACCTCTTCTACGAGTTGCGACCAAAGAATAACGACACATCGATTACCGACCGCGAGATTATCCGCTACATAAAGCAGAACGAGGGTAAGAGCGGCATCATCTACTGCCTCAGCCGCAAAAAGGTGGAGGAGTTGGCTGAACTGCTCGTTGCAAACGATATCAAAGCCCGTGCCTATCATGCAGGTATGGACGCGCAAACCCGCGCCGACAACCAAGATGCCTTCTTGATGGAGGGTATCGATGTTATAGTGGCGACTATCGCTTTTGGTATGGGCATCGACAAGCCCGATGTGCGCTTTGTAATTCACTATGATATTCCGAAGTCGCTCGAAGGTTACTATCAGGAGACCGGTCGTGCCGGTCGCGATGGTGGCGAGGGACACTGCCTTACCTTTTATAATTATAAGGATATACAGAAACTCGAAAAGTTTATTCAGGGCAAGCCTGTTGCCGAGCAGGAGATTGGAAAACTTCTCCTTCTCGAAACGGAGTCCTACGCCGAGAGTGCGATGTGTCGCCGCAAGACACTACTCCACTACTTTGGCGAGGAGTACCACGAGGATAACTGTGGCGCGTGCGACAACTGCTGCCACCCTCGTCCACAGGTCGATGCTACGCAAGACCTCGTCAAGGCATTGCAGGCTCTGCGTGCCATTGGCGACAAGTTCAAGATGGACCACCTCGTATCAATTATTACCGGCAAGAACTCGGCGGCAATCAAGAGTTACGGACACGCCAAGTTGGAGTGGTTCGGCATCGGCAAGAGCAAGGGTGACCGCCATTGGTCTGCCGTGGTGCGCCAAGGTCTTATTATGGGACTTATCGATAAGAATATCGAAAACTACGGACTTATATCGATAAATGCGGCAGGCGAAGCCTTTATCGCCAAGCCGACAAAGGTTATGGTGGCACAAGACCGCGACTACGATGAGGAGGAGCGCGAAGCAGTAGCATCTATACCTAAGGGTGGCGGTGTGGCAGATGAGCAACTCTTTGCCATGTTGAAAGATTTGCGCCGTAAGGTTGCGCAGAAGAATAATCTGCCTCCGTTTGTTATCTTCCAAGACCCATCGTTGCAGGATATGGCTATTCAATACCCTGTGACTATCGAGGAGATGCAGAATATATCGGGTGTGGGTGTCGGCAAGGCGAACAAGTTTGGCAAGGAGTTCGTGGAACTTATTAAGGCTTATGTCGAGGAGAACGATATTATCCGTCCGCAGGATATGGTCGTTAAGTCGGTTGCAAATAAGGCTGGTAACAAGATTTTCATCATACAGTCTATTGACCGACAGATGGATTTCGAAGATATTGCTCGCGCCAAGGACCTTACTTTTGACGAGTTGCTCACCGAAATTGAAGGTATTGTAAACTCGGGTACAAAGTTGAATGTCCAGTACTACCTCTCCAACTATATGGACGAGGATAAGATAGAAGATATATACCTATATTTTAAGGAGGATGCCGAGAGTGACTCGCTCGATGAGGCTATCGAGGAGTTGGGCGGCGAATACACCGAGGAGGAGATTCGCCTCGTGCGCATAAAGTTCTTATGCGAGGTAGGAAACTAATGAGCGGAGAACTGACGCACGAAGCAAGAGCAGAAGTAAAGTTTACTTTGATTATGCCTTGCAAGAAGGAAGAAAAGACTGCGAAGCAGGATTAACTGAGAGCGGAGAACAGTCCTCGCGCACCCCAGTAAAGCGACCAACGGGAGCGTCCCCAGTAAAGGGCGAAACGCCCGCCCCCAGTGATCCCCAGAAATCGTCTGCGCCTTGACAACGCTCGGAGTTCACTAAACAAAACATACCTCCAAGCAACAAAAAAGAGAACTCGTTTGAGTCCTCTTTTTTGTTGCTCTATTCTTCGAATTAGAAGCAGTAAGTTGCCGAAAGAGCGAAGTTGTAGAAACCTGATGTGTTGAATCCAACTGCGTGGCCGAAGTACTTAGCAGGATACAAACCGTAGATGCCGATTTGAGGAGAGTAATCAACGGCCAAACGGATTGGCACCTTGTTGAACTTGATACCGAACTTAACATCACCTACAACACCTGCGGTTACTACATGAGCTGCACCACCAATGCTTGCACCAACACCTGCATCGAGGAACCACTTACCTGCCTTTGGAGTCCAATCCCAGTTGCAGCAGTTCCAGTTGTGGAGAACTGTGAAGTCTGCACAAGCACCGCCATAAATACCGAGACGACCCTCAACATACTTATCACCTGCATAGAAGCACTCCGACACAACCTGAACACCATAAGTTGCACGAAGACCGACCGACCACTTCTGGGCTGCAACGGTCTGAGCCGCTTGCTTAACCGAAGACTCGAACTTACTCTGAGCCGAAACTGTTGCTACGCAAAACATAGCCGCCAAAACGAGAAAAATCTTTTTCATACGCGTTAATTTTTAAGAGTTAAAAAATGAAATTATAAACTTGAATACTCATGTTTCCTACCGCAAATATAACTATTTTTTGTATTCCATCACAAATAATTATGAAATTTTTCAATAAAATTTTCAACAAAATCGATTTATAGGTAATTATAGTTCGCTCGGCGGAACTTCTACTCTTATCACGGCGCAACCTTATTAAGGGCTAGTAACGGATAATAAGGGTGCGCTAAAAGAATTAAAAATGAAAAATTATTTTAACTCAGTTCTCAACTCTCCACTCACTAATTGAAAAGTTTTTCTGCAATTTTTAATTCTTAATTTTTAATTCTTAATTTTTCTTCTTACCTTTGCGGGCTATTTATTAACTAATTAAACATTTTACGATTATGCCAAAAATGAAAACTAATGCCGCTGCAAAGAAGCGTTTCGCTTTCACCGGCACAGGTAAGATCAAGCGTAAGCACGCTTATCACAGTCACATCCTGACCAAAAAGACTACCAAACAAAAGCGTAATCTCTGCCACACCGGAGTTGTTTCGAGTGTTGACGAGCCTAAGCTTTTGAAGTTGTTGGTTAAATAATTTTTAATCACAATTTCGCTAATTAACAATTTTTTATTAACCGAGGTGAAACAGCCCCAAAGAGTGCGAGAGAATCGTGCCGCTGTTAATCTCATCAAAAACTTTTAACTATGCCACGTTCAGTAAATGCTGTCGCATCACGCGCAAGAAGAAAAAAGGTTTTGAAACTTGCCAAGGGTAACTTTGGTTCAAGGGGAAATGTTTGGACAGTAGCAAAAAACACTGTCGAAAAGGGTTTGCAGTATGCTTACGCACACCGCCGACTCAAGAAGCGTACATTCCGTTCGTTGTGGATTACTCGTATCAACGCAGCAGTTCGCGCTTACGGTATGACCTACTCAGAATTTATCGGTAAAGTCAATGCTAAGGGTATCGCCCTCAACCGCAAGGTTATGGCTGACTTGGCAATGAACGAGCCAAAAGCATTCGAGGCAATCGTAAAAGCAGTTAAATAGCCTCTTGACTTGTTTCAAGAGTGTGAGCCGTTACCATTGTGTAGCGGCTTTTTTTTGTGCAATGTGGTTGCAAGGCTATTTAACTGCTTACATATCTACAATCCCTCCAAACCTCCCTTTGATAAGGGAGGCTTGTCGCTACGCTCCGTTAAGGCTTTCACTTGGGTCGGTATAGCAGGGCTATTTAACTGCTTGCATATTTACAATCCCTCCAAACATCCCTTTGGAAAAGGGGACTGTTAGGGGTTGTTA
>JAZRJD010000085.1:0-6215 GCA_045645625.1 Alistipes sp. | reverse complement strand
AGCCTCCGCTACGCCACCAAAGCCGATAGCGTAAGCCGACACGATATTGCCCTTTGCAATCTCCTCGGTTACCTGCGCGAAGTTCGCCTTCAACTGCTCGGTATTAGGTGTGTAGTTTGCATTTGGTGTATGCTTAACGAGATACAAGCCATTGCCTGCCTCCTTGAACTCTGGGCTGATAGCCTTGCGTGCATCGAGGGTTGTGATACCGAAAGCAATAAGGGTTGGTGGCACATTGATATTTTGGAATGTACCACTCATCGAGTCCTTACCGCCAATCGAAGGCAGACCGAACTCCTTCTGCATGCGGATAGTTCCAAGGAGTGCCGACATCGGCTTACCCCACGAACGGGCATCGGTCATACGCTCGAAGTACTCCTGATACGAGAAACGCATCTTCTCGTACGAAGCACCCGAAGCCACAACCTTTGCACAAGCCACCACAACGGCATACTCAGCACCGTGATATGGCGACCAAGCCGAGATATATGGGTTGAATCCGAACGCCATAACACTCGCCGTAGAGGTCTTGCCGTGGCGTACAGGCAGGGTCTGCATCGAAACCTGAGTCTCGGTGCGCTGTGTCTTACCGCCAAACGGCATCAACACCGTAGAGCGACCGATGGTCGAGTCGAACATCTCGCACAAGCCGCGCTGCGACACCACATTGTTATCTTTCAGATTGTTGAGCATCTTCTCGCGCACGGTTGCGCCCTCCACCTCGCGGTGGAATGGGTTGCACTCGCAGACCGCACCGAGGGTAATTTTGGTGTAGTGCTTTGCACCTGCCGAGTCGATAAACTCGCGCTTCAAGTCGGCAACCTTCTCGCCCTTATAGAACATGCGCATACGCTGTGTGTCGGTGACATCTGCCACATGCGTAACCTCGACATTCTCCTCACGGCAGAGGGCAACCATAGCCTCTACATCTTTTTTCTCAACAACGACAGACATACGCTCCTGCGACTCCGAAATAGCCAACTCGGTAGCGTTCAGTCCGTTATACTTTACAGGCACACGGTCGAGGTAGATATCCAAGCCATCGGTCAACTCACCAATAGCCACCGATACACCTCCTGCGCCAAAGTCGTTCGACTTCTTAATCAGACGGGTAACATCGCCCCTGCGGAACAAGTGCTGAATCTTGCGCTCCTCCGGAGCATTTCCCTTCTGCACCTCCGAGCCACACTCCTCCAACGAGGCGGTGGTGTGTTGCTTCGATGAGCCAGTTGCTCCACCGATACCGTCACGACCCGTGCGACCACCGAGCAAGAGCACTACATCGCCCGGTGCAGGGCTTTCACGGCGTACATCTGCCGCCTTCACGGCTCCGACTACGGCACCTACCTCCAAACGCTTTGCCACATAGTCATCGTGGTAAATCTCGCGTACATGGGTTGTCGCAAGTCCTATCTGATTTCCATAGCTCGAATAGCCCGCTGCCGCCTTGCGCGAGATGATGCGCTGTGGCAACTTGCCCTCGATGGTTTCGTCTATACCTTTATATATATCGCCCGCACCCGTTACGCGCATAGCCTGATAGACATAGGCGCGTCCCGACAGTGGGTCACGAATTGCACCACCCAAGCAGGTCGAAGCACCTCCGAAAGGCTCAATCTCGGTAGGGTGGTTGTGGGTTTCGTTCTTGAACTGCAAGAGCCACTTCTCGCTCTGTCCCTCGATGTCGACATCGACAAAGATAGAGCAAGCGTTGTTCTCCTCGCTCACCTCCATATCGTCCAACTTGCCAATTTTGCGAAGGTAGCGTGCGCCAATTGTTGCCAACTCCATCAAGCACAACGACTTCTGCTCACGACCCAACTCCTTGCGCATCATTCCGAACTCTGCCAAAGCCTCCTCGAACTCCGCCTTCATAAACGACTCGTCAATCTTCACCTCCTCAATCTCTGTCGTAAAGGTGGTGTGACGGCAGTGGTCGCTCCAATAGGTATCCAAAATTCGCAACTCGGTCTGCGTAGGGTTGCGCTGCTCACTCTTGAAGTACTCAACCACGCAACGCAGGTCATCGGCATTCATCGCCAAACCATTCTCCTTGCAGTATGGCTCCAACTCTGCCTCGGTCATATCGGTAAAGCCCTCCAAAACAGGCACGGGCTTAATGTCGGCTTGCTCGGCATCGGAGAGTATTGCGAGGTTCTTCTCGCGCGACTCCACGGCATTGATAAGGTAGTGCTTAATCTTCGCCATAGCCTCCTCGCTCACGCCATCATCGAAGATGTAGAGGCGTGAAGAGCGAATTTTAACCTCTGCCGCAGGCTCCAACAAATGAACGCAATCCACCGCCGAAGATGCTCGCTGGTCGAACTGACCCGGCAAGTACTCGATAGAGAGGTACTTCTTGCCCTCGTAGTCGCACTCGTCAGATACAAGGTCGGTGACAATCTCGCCAAATACGGAGTAGCGACAACGCTCAACCAACTCATCGCTAAATCCGAACAAATCGTAAACATTGAGTACGCGCAACTCGCTGATTGCGAGTGCGAGGTTTTCGTTCAACTCCTTGCGGAGCGACTCTGCCTCGACCTGAAAACGGGCGTACTTCTCGACATATATACGGTGATTTTTCATAACTTCAAAATCGTTTTGTTTAGTGTAAATCTGGTAGGGTAGCAGCAAGAACTGTTGCTGTCTGCTTTGCACGGAAGGCAAGCAACTTCTCCTCGACAGCCTTGTCGGTCAATGCGAAAATCTGCGCTGCGATAAGTGCAGCATTCTTCGCACCATTGATAGCCGTTGTTGCCACAGGTATTCCACCCGGCATCTGCACAATCGACAAAAGCGAGTCCAAGCCTCCGAGTGCCGAAGTCTTGATTGGCACACCAATAACAGGCACGGTAGTCATCGCCGCCGTAACACCTGCAACATGCGCTGCGCCACCTGCACCTGCGATAATTGCACCGAAGCCACGCTCACGAGCCGACTTCGCAAACTCATACATCAAATCGGGAGTACGGTGCGCACTGATAACACGCTTCTCATACTCGATACCCAACTCTTCGAGGGTCTCACAAGCCGCCTTCATCACTTCCCAGTCGCTTGTCGAGCCCATCATTACTGCCACTTTCATAATTGTTATTGTTTTATTGTTTTGTTTATTGTTTACTCCGTATGCTATTGTCCTTGGGGAACTGTTCGTCCCAATTGACAATTGACAGTTGACAATTGACAATTATGGTAAAACGATAAGTCGTTTTGGTTTTATTAAATTAAAAAAATTCCTTTAATTATCAATTATCAATTTTCAATTTTCAATTATCAATTAAAAAAAGCCGCTACAATCCCTTGTAGTGGCCTTTTATCTGCGCACGCTCGCCCCCAACATCTGCTGCTGTGACTTTCGGTGACACTGCTGCAAAGAGGAGTTGGTATGTACGCACTGCAAAAACATGGCACAAAGATACTCTTTTTTTATTATATAAAAAAGACCTTACAGCAGATTTATTAACAATTTATCATTTATCACTATTTATCACTATTTATCACTACCCCCCCCGTGATAAAAATGATAAAAATGATAAAAATGATAAAAAAAATCGCCAAAATACTTGACAAGGGGGTATCTCTTGTTATATATTTGCAGCACGAAAGTTCAAATAATTAACCAATAACACATATCAACTAATGAATACATTCAATAAAACGAATGTATCCCCTGCTACGCTCCAAAACGAGGCAGTACAGTCGGATACATCGCAGCAGACCACTATGTTCGCTGCACTTATGAAGGAGGCTGAATCGATATCTGAGCCCACCACAGAGGAGATTGCAGAGGCTGACCGTATCCTCGCCGAAGCATTTGCACCCTATGCTGGGCGCGATGAATACTTCCGCGAACAGGAGATGCGAAAGGTCGAACTACGAGAGTTTGTATTGCCGCATCTTGTAGATTTATCGAAGCCTGCGCCCATTATCAAACCAATTATTGAACAACGAGGTATGACAATAGCCTCATTGGGCAATATCTCGGCTGTGGTAGGTGCTGCCAAGAGCAAAAAGACCTTTCTTTGCTCTGCTCTTGTCGGTGGGTTGCTTGCCGAGGGTGGCGATTTCGGCATCACATCGCGCTTGGCAAAGGTGCTATGGGTAGATACCGAGCAGTCGGAACTCCACGCCCGCAGGGTAGTAGAGCGCATACATCGTCTTGCGGGGTGGAGTGCAGAGCGTAACAACGGACTACTACATACGCTCTGCTTGCGCGAGGTTGAGCCAAAGCAACGAGCCGAGTTGCTCTATATGGCTATCGAGTTATACAAGCCCCATTTGGTGGTTGTAGATGGTATTGCAGACCTTATGTACAATACCAACGATATCGAGGAGAGTGACCGCGTAATTGGCAAGTTGATGGCACTATCGACAGAGTATAAATGTCACATACTCTGCGTATTGCACACCAATCCCAATAGCGACAAGGCGCGAGGACACATCGGCTCGGCACTGCAACGCAAAGCCGAAACAGTACTTTTTGTGCATAAGGTTGGCGAGTATTCGGTGGTGGAGCCGCAGTTCTGCCGTAACGAGGAGTTCGAGCCCTTTGCCTTCATTGTGGATGAGGAGGGTTTGCCCATAGAGTGCGACCTTCCGAAGGAGAGTAGTAACTCTACGAATGAGTGTGTACGCCTGATGGAGATGTACTATCCTAATGGCGTAGAGCGAATGATACTCCTCGACCGCCTAACGAGTGAGGGAGGTCTGTCATACGCCGCTGCACAAGTGAAGGTAAGCAGGGCTATCCGTGCAGGGTTGCTCACCAGCGAGAACAAGACAATATATCTGGCGAAGTAGCCTTTTTATCAAATTTATCATTTTTATCACTTTTTCAGGTGTGATAAAACGATGATAAATGGTGATAAATGATAAAAAAACTAAAAGTTTTTCGTTTCGCATTTTTAGTTTTCCGTTTTTTTGTCTATCTTTGCCAAAAGTTTGAGGAAATGTACATTCAGCACAACATAGGACAATGTAAGACTCCGCAGATTTCGGAGTTCCAAAGAGTGGGAGCGTGTGTGGTGTGCGGTGCTGAAAGTTAAAGAGTTATGGGGCGGAGTGCGTATGCATTCCGCTTTTTGTTTTTGAAAACAAAGTAATAACAATATAAATATAGGTAATTATGTTTTTAGATGAACGCGTTTATCAGGAGGGTTTGACCTTTGACGATGTATTGCTTATGCCAGCATACTCGGAGGTCTTGCCACGCGAGGTGAGCACCAAGAGTCGCTTCTCGCGAAACATTACACTCAACATTCCGATCGTTTCGGCTGCGATGGATACCGTAACCGAGGCACCGATGGCTATTGCCGTAGCACGCGAGGGTGGTATTGGTGTGATTCACAAGAATATGTCTATTGCCGAGCAGGCAGCACATGTACGCCGTGTGAAGCGTGCCGAGAACGGTATGATTGACGACCCTGTAACCATCGCACGCGAGAACACCGTAGGCGATGCGTTGGCAATGATGCAGGAGAACAAAATTGGCGGTATTCCAGTCGTAGACGAAAACCGTATGCTTGTGGGTATCGTAACCAACCGCGACCTCCGCTTCCAGAAGGATATGTCGCGCAAGATTGAGGAGGTTATGACCTCCGAAAACCTCGTAACAATCACCGAGGGCGAGAATACAGATGTTGCCGAAGTGTTGCTCTCGAACAAGATTGAGAAGTTGCCCGTAGTGGATAACGAGGGTCACCTCGTAGGACTTATCACCTACAAGGACTTGACCAAGGCACAAGACCACCCGAACGCATGTAAAGACGCGAAAGGTCGTCTGCGTGTAGCGGCAGGTATCGGCATTACGCCCGATGCTATGGACCGCGTGGCAGCCCTCGTTGCGGAGAGTGTTGATGCCGTAGTTCTCGACTCGGCACACGGACACTCGCGCGGCGTGGTGACACTCCTCAAAAAAATTAAGGAGGTATATCCTACCCTCGATGTAGTGGTTGGAAACATCGCTACTGCCGAGGCTGCACGCTACCTCATCGAGGCGGGCGCAGACGGCATTAAGGTGGGTATCGGCCCAGGCTCGATTTGTACTACCCGTATCATCGCAGGCGTGGGCGTTCCACAGCTCACCGCTATCTTCGATTGCGCAAAAGAGGCGCAGGGTAGTGGCGTAGGCGTTATTGCCGACGGTGGCTTGCGCTACTCGGGCGATATCGTGAAGGCGCTCTCGGCAGGTGGTACTTGCGTGATGTGTGGTT
>JAZRJD010000084.1:0-19395 GCA_045645625.1 Alistipes sp. | reverse complement strand
CACCCGTCTTTTCGGCTATCTCGCGGAGCATCTTCTCGTCAATCTCAACCTTCATATCCACAGTATAGACCTCGCGACCTCGCTCGTCAAATACGGGGTATGGTGCAGTGCCATTGCGACCTACACCGATGGTGTAGACCTTGATGCCCATATCCTTGGCTATCTCGGCAATGGTCTTTGGTGCGATATGTCCACGATTGTTCACTCCATCGGTCAAAAGGATAACAACCTTGCTCTTCGCCTCGCTCTCGCGCAGACGGTTGACTGCGGTAGCCAGGCCGTTACCTATGGCTGTACCATCCTCTATAATACCGCTGCGCATACGCGCGAGGAGCGTCTGCAACGACGATTGATCGGTCGTAAGTGGCGACTGCGTGAAGGCCTCACCGGCAAAGACTACAAGGCCTATTCTATCACCCTCGCGTGAGGCGACAAACTGTGCCGCCACCTCCTTGGCGGCGGTCAGACGATCGGGTTTGAAATCGCGTGCAAGCATCGAGCCCGAGATATCCATCGCCAACACGATATCGATACCCTCGACATTGGTCTTGACATTCTGCTCGATGGTTTGAGGTCGTGCCAATGCCACAATGACGAGCGACAAGACCCCCAACCTCAACGCCGCAGGCAGATGGCGCAGATAGTAGCGCACTGTGCGAGGTGCCCTGCGCAGAGATTCGGTCGAGGAGATGACTATCGAGGCTCCGCCCTGCAACGAGCGCCATACATAGTATGCCACCAAGAGCGGAATCACCACCAACAGCCACAATATTTTAGGATTTGCAAACTCCATATCGTTACCAATTCTTGCCACCACGAATCAACACTCCGGCCTTCTCCTTCAGCTTGTCCTGAGTCTTATCCTCCTCGGCCTGAATAGCCTGCAAGAGAGCCTCCTGCTGCTCGGGTGAGATAGCACTCTGTGGTTGCTCACCACCCTGCTGATCATCCTTACCCTGCTGATCTTGAGGTTGTTGTTGATTCTGATTATCCTTATTTTCGTTCCCCTTATCTTGGTTCTGATCGTTCTTATTCTGATCGTTCTGACCATCCTGCTTGTCTTGATTCTGCTCCTGATTCTGCTGGTTCTGGTCTTGATTCTGTTGCTGTTGCTGCTGCTCTTGTTGCTGAAGCAGTCGCTTGGTGAAGGCGTAGTTGAACTTGGCATCCTCGTCATTCGGGTTGCAGCGCATAGCCCTACGATAAGAGGAGAGGGCCTCCTTGTACTTTTTCTGTGCAAACTGGGTATTTCCAAGGTTGTACGAAACCTCGCCACGCTCCTCCTCGCTGCGTCGCTCGTCGTTCACAATCGAGAGGAGTGTCTGCTCGGCCTTCTCGTAACGCTCGGCACGGTAGAGAGCCGAGGCAAGGTCGTACTTCGCCTCGAAAGATGTCGAGTCGTGCTGCAATGCGCGTTGGTAACTATCAACACTCTTCTCGAACTGTTCGCGTTTGAACTGTCGGTTGCCCTTACGCACCAAACCGCGCTCCTTCATCTGCTGTGCCGACACCTCTCCACAAAGGAGCAATGCCACAACCAAAGCCATATTAAAAACTATCGCTCTCATTGCTTTGCCTCCTTCTCGTTTTTGGTTGGTGCATCTTCCTCCTCCTCGACAATCTCGACAGGCTTGGTGTTCTCTACAAAGTAGAATGCCTTGTCGTAGGCAAGTTCGTTATCCTCTGCCGCAGGTGTAGCCTTTGCAAACTTCACAAGGTCGGCATCGCGCAGCACCGCCACAAGGTCCATCTTCGACTTCTGCTCAATCTCCACACCACGCAACGCATCGGCAATCTCATCGGTGGTCATCTCCATCGCTCCCACCTCGAAGCGACCTGCAAGATATGTACGCAGGATATCGCTCAATGCCGAATAGTACTGCTTGTGTTTATTGTTCTGCCACAACTTCTCGTTGTGCAACTTTTCGAGAGCCTCGATAGCCACGATATGCGCTGGTACGGGTGGTGCAGGTTTGAATAAATCCGAGAGGTGCTTTCCGCGCTTGTGCAGATAACGCACCAGCAGATATATAACACCTGCCAATAACAACGCCACAGCCAATGCAATGCCGAGATAGCCACCAAACTCCGCAAAGCGCAGTTTCAAAGTCTTTTGCGGTTTCAAGTCGCGCACGGTGGTCATCGTGGAGTCAATCTGGAAGGTCTTTACGAACAACTCCTCCTCGCGGTCGGCAAAGAGTGTGTCGATTAGGTTTTTGTCGAGATACAACACCTGTGCCTTGCCGAGTTTGTAGATACCCTCATCATAGACCGCCATTTCGTAGCGTTTGCGAAGAAGTACTCTGCGCCCTTCCTGCTGCACGGTGTCGGGCGCAAAGTCGGTAATAACCTCAATGCTCGGCTCCTGCTGCTCAGCTCCCTCGGTTTGTGTAAAATCGAATGAAGGGAAGACAATATGCTGCATCACATCTTTCTCCACCTCGATAGTGAGGGTTACGCGGTCGCCAATCATAACCGTATCGGCAGAGAGTCGCGAGGTGATGGTAGGCTTCTCTTGTGCCACCACCAACTGCACCGACAAGAGTGCCGACAGGCTTATTATAATATGGTATAGATGTTTCATCGTTGCTTAAACAGTTTTATCAACTCCGCCACATAGTCCGAGTCGGTCGAGATATCGGCTATATCGATACGGTTGTGCAGCAGGAGTTCGCGAGTTCTCTTCTCGCGCTCCGCCCACGCCTCGGCGTAGTGGTCGCGTACCGCCTGCGAGGAGGTATCAACCCACACCTTGCGGGCAGTTTCGGCATCCTGCAACTCCACAATACCCACATCGGGCATCTCCCTCTCGCGAGGGTCCGACACCTTCAAAGCGATAATATCGTGTCGCGAGGTGGCAATTTTCAGGGCATCGTTCAACGCCTCGTCATCGCGTTTCGAGTTTAAGAAGTCCGACAAAAGGAATGCCGTACAACGCTTCTTGTTCACACCCGTAAGGTAGCGCACCGCCTCCGAAATGGCTGTTCCGTTCGACTCTGGCACAAATCCCACCAACTCGCGGATAATCATCAGGATATGGCTACGCCCCTTCTTCGGAGGGATAAACTTCTCGACCTTGTCCGAGAAGAAGATACAACCCACCTTATCGCCCGTTTGCGATGCCGAAAACGCCAAGACTGCCGCCAATTCGGTAATGATATTCTTTTTGAGATAGTCCGTAGTTCCGAACATGCGCGAGCCACTGACATCGACCATCAACATCATCGTCAGTTCGCGCTCCTCCTCGTAGACCTTAATATGCGGTTTGCGTGAACGCGCCGTAACATTCCAGTCGATATCGCGCACATCATCGCCAATACGATATTCGCGCACCTCGGCAAAGGACATACCACGCCCCTTGAATGCCGTATGGTACTTTCCTGCGAAAATCTCATTCGACAAACCTCGTGTCTTAATCTCAATTTTTCGGACACGCTTCAAGATATCGTTCTCGGTCTGCTCCACGCTACGACAGGTGCGTTTTAAGGCACGATTACATTATTCAAAATCTCGGTAATAATATCCTCCGAGGTGATATTCTCAGCCTCTGCCTCGTAGGTCAAGCCGATACGATGACGCAAAACATCGTGGCACACCGCACGCACATCCTCCGGAATAACATATCCACGGCGGCGGATAAAGGCGTATGCACGAGCAGCCTTTGCCAACGAGATACTTGCACGCGGCGAGCCTCCGTAGGCAATCAACGACTGCAACTTTTCGAGGTTGTACGATGCCGGCTCACGGGTTGCGAAGATAATATCCACGATATACTTCTCAATCTTCTCGTCCATATAGACATCTTCAACCACCTTACGAGCCTTAACGATATCCTCCGGCGTAATAACCTTGTTCGGCTGTGGCATACCCGCACCCGAAAGATTCATACGAACAATATCGCGCTCCTCCTCTTTGCGGGGGTAGGTAATCTTCGCCTTCAACATGAAACGGTCTACCTGCGCCTCTGGAAGTGGGTATGTTCCCTCCTGCTCCAATGGGTTTTGGGTTGCCAACACAAGGAATGGCTCAGGCAACTTGTAGGTGTTGTCGCCAATGGTAACCTGTCGCTCCTGCATCGCCTCCAATAGAGCCGACTGCACCTTTGCAGGGGAACGGTTAATCTCATCTGCCAAGACGAAATTCGCAAATACAGGTCCCTTCTTCACGGTGAAATCCTCCGCCTTCTGCGAGTAAATCAGAGTACCCACAATATCGGCAGGGAGCAAATCAGGCGTAAACTGAATACGCGAGAAATCGGCATCGACAGCCTTTGCCAAGGTCGTGATAGCCAAAGTCTTTGCCAAACCCGGAACACCCTCCAACAAGATGTGCCCGTTGGACAACAGACCAATCAAAAGTGTATCGACAAGGTGCTGCTGACCAACAATCACCTTGCCCATCTCCGCACGCAGAGTATCGACAAAGAGGCTCTCGCGCTCGATACGCTCGTTCAACTCTTTGATGTTGATAATGTCACTCATATATCTTTTCGGTTAATTTTTGTCGTAATAACTTAACGCAATGTTTTCGGTTTTATTGTCCCTGTTCCTCTTGTTCCTTGCGCAAGCGAAGGAAGCAGTGGCGACATACAGGCTCGTAGGTATCCTTCTCGCCAAGCATCACCAACTTCTCATTCTTTGTCAATCGGTGCGAGTGCTGTGCAGGGTTGCCGCAATGTACGCAGATGGCGTGTACCTTATCCACATACTCGGCAATAGCCATCAGCGCAGGCATCGGACCAAACGGCTTGCCCAAGAAGTCCATATCCAAACCTGCTACAATTACTCGCACGCCACGGTTTGCCAACTCGCGACAAACATCGATAATGCTCTCATCGAAGAACTGCGCCTCATCTACTCCCACAACATCGACCTCGGACGACATCAGCAGAATCTGCTGCGGCGACTCTACGGGCGTAGAACGAATTGTCGAGTGGTTGTGCGACACCACCTCGTCCTCCGAGTAACGGACATCGATTTGCGGTTTGAAAATCTCTACGCGCTGGTGTGCAAACTCGGCACGGCGCAAACGGCGGATCAACTCCTCGGTCTTGCCCGAAAACATCGAGCCGCAGACCACCTCAATCCAACCCTTCTGTGTACTATTCTCCAAAAACATTGCCTATATCTATTTTATATTTTCTGCAAAGATAGTGAAAAACCTTTGCGTAGTAACAAAAATCGATTTTTTAATTCTCTTTTGGCGCAAGTGGTGCGAGGTCAAATTTTACAAACTCCTCGTAATCGAACTTCCAGCCGGGATACGCCAAGGTCATCGCCTTTGTATATATCGCCGCACGCGAAGGGGCATTGAAGCGCAATTTGGCATTACCCCCTCGGCGCATAATACTTGTTTCGGTTGCACGAAAGACATTGTGGTAACGATTATATCCTCCGCGATACACCCCAATCTTCTCGTGTGCGTAGCGAGGGTCCTCGATAAATCGCGCCCACTTCACAAGTTTAGGGTCGGACTCGGTATCGAGATTTGCCGACAACTTTTTACCCTTGAATAGTCGCTCCTCCTCGCCCTCTTTCGGCACATACTCATCACGCAAATCACCAAAGCCGTGACCGCCGAACTCGTGCCATACCAACGAATTAAAACTCACAGGGTTGGTCGGGTTGAGCGAGACACGGAGTACGCGCGTACTCTCGCTCTCGGCATCGTGCATACGGCGACCATACATCATACCACGATAGAGCCCCGTATTGGTGCTGTTTACCACCATCAATACATGCAACTCCTTCGCCTTATCGACAACTCCTATTGAGCGAGGTACCTGCGTGCAGACCTCGAAAATCTCCTCTTTGTTAAATAGGGCATTCGATGCCTTGGTTGGATTCTTCTGCCAGTAGCCGAAACGCGAAACGCGCTCATTGTCGAATAGCCCCACACCCCGCTCAGGCGAGTAGGCGTAGATTATGTAGACATTGAACAGCGATCGCAATTTGTTGTATGGCTCGATATCGAATATCGCCTTGGCGGCACGCTCCAACCAGTAGTCCGCCGTACCACCTACGGCATGTTCCGCACGGTCGTAGCCATCGCCAATAACATATATATTTATCCCCTCTCCCTCGGTTGCCCTCTGATAGAGACGGCAGTGGTTGTCGGGGCGATAGCCTTGTGTCGGATTCAAATCGACATTGCAATCCACAAAGAGACGAAAGTTGTGGTATCCCTCCTGTTGCGGGTAGCATATTATCGAGAGTGCAACGGGTGCGATGCGGTGTCGTGGCACATATAAAGTCGTAGTAGAGAATCTGTTATCGCGAATATCCGCACGGCACTTTTTGGGTAACTCGGCAAGCGATGGCGGTAATTTGCCCTCCAACATATTGGCACGAAGCGACACCTTTTTCAGCGCAGGAAATGCATCGAAAATATCGGGTAGCGTACCCCGCAGATTGTTGTTTGCAAGATCAATTTCCACGACCTCACCCTCATCGTTGCAGGTGATACCTTCCCACTCGGCAAGCGGACGGCGCGACAACCAACCATCATTGTTATGCCACTTTCTGCCCTTCGTTGCCTTGTAGAGAGTTGTCAGAGCCTCCCGCTGGGTGAGTGTCGAAGATGATTGTGCAGCAGCCGACAACATCTGCAACAGCAATAATATCGCTATTAAAGTTCGTCTCATTGCCATCAAATGCCTGTTTTCATCACAAAGATATGAAATAATTTGCTCCAAAGAAGAAATATCCCGAAAAATTCGCTAACTTTGCAAGTTAGAAACCGCCAACGGCTAACGGCTAATGGCTAAAAGCGAAAAAATAATCAAAAAAATATAGATATGAGAATTGCTCAATTGTTGAAATCTACCGACTACGGTACAAAGGTTACCGTTAAGGGCTGGGTACGCACAAAGCGCGGAAACAAGAATGTTGCATTCCTTGCGTTGAATGATGGCTCGTGCGTTGCCAATATCCAGATTGTTGCCGACCTCGCGAAAATCTCGGAGGAGGAGTTGAAGCCCGTAACTACGGGTGCTTGTGTGGCTGTCGAGGGTACTCTCGTGGAGTCGCTCGGCGCAGGTCAGGGCGTTGAGGTGCAGGCGGACTCAATCGAGGTCTATGGCACTGCCGACCCTGCAACCTACCCATTGCAGAAGAAGGGACACTCGTTGGAGTTCCTCCGTGAAATCGCCTACCTTCGTCCTCGCACCAACACCTTCGGTGCAATTTTGCGTATCCGCCACGCTATGGCGTACGCTATCCACAAGTACTTCAACGATAAGGGTTTCTATTATCTCCACACTCCGCTTATCACCGCTTCGGACTGCGAGGGTGCAGGTGAGATGTTCCAAGTTACCACCATGGACTTGAACAACCTCCCACGCACAGAGGAGGGAGCAATTGACTTCTCGCAGGACTTCTTCGGCAAGCCTTGCAGCCTCACCGTATCGGGACAGTTGGAGGGCGAGTTGGGAGCATTGTCTATGGGACAGATTTATACTTTCGGTCCTACATTCCGTGCCGAGAACTCGAACACTCCACGCCACTTGGCAGAGTTCTGGATGATTGAGCCGGAAGTTGCTTTCTTCGACCTCAAAGACAATATGGATATGGCAGAGGACTTCTTGAAGTACCTTATCCGCTACGCTCTCGACAACTGCAAGGATGACCTCGAATTTATGAATAAGATGTGGGACAACGAGTTGTTGGAGCGTTTGAACTTCGTATTGGAGAACGACTTTGTGCGCCTCGACTACACCGAGGGTATCGAGATTTTGAAGGCTTCGGGCAAGAAGTTTGAGTTCCCTTGCGAGTGGGGTAGCGACTTGCAGTCGGAGCATGAGCGTTACCTCGTTGAGGAGCACTTCAAAAAGCCAGTTATCCTTATCAACTATCCAAAGGATATCAAGGCATTCTATATGAAGCAGAACGAGGACGGCAAGACCGTTCGCGCCATGGACGTTCTCTTCCCAAAAATCGGCGAGATTATAGGCGGATCGGAGCGTGAGGCAGACTATGGCAAACTATCTGCACGCATCAAGGAGTTGAACATTCCTGAGAAGGATATGTGGTGGTACCTTGACACACGCCGCTGGGGCTCTGCACCTCACTCGGGCTTCGGTCTCGGTTTCGAGCGTTTGTTGCTCTTCGTGACGGGTATGAGCAATATCCGCGATGTGATACCATTCCCAAGGACACCTAAAAATGCGGAATTCTAATTCCGCATTTTTTTCTAAATAGATGAAGGGGCGATAAAAGGTTGCAGTCGAACTTTTTGACCGCTATGAAATTAGGAAATATACAGACGCTGTCGTTACAGCAGAAACTCTCGCCACAGCAGATTCAGATGATTAAACTTCTGGAACTGCCCACCGTTATGCTCGAACAACGCATAAAGGAGGAGATTGAGGAGAATGTCGTTCTCGAAGAGGAGCACCCTGCCGAGAGCGAGGAGGAGCCCCAGCAAATCTCGGTCGAGGAGTATCTGCGCGAGGACGATACGCCTGCATATAAGAGTCGCCTAAACCACTACTCCAAAGACGACCAACCACGAAATATCCAGATTTCGGGCGGGCGTTCGTTGCAGGAGTCGTTGGTCGAGCAGTTGGGCTACAAGAGCCTCTCGGAGCGCGAAATGCAACTCGCCATATTCCTTGTCGGAAGTATTGACGAAGATGGCTATCTCCGCCGCGATTTGGAGTCGTTGTCTGACGATATAGCCTTCTCGCTCGGCGTGGAGACTACGGCTGCGGAGTTGGAGCGACTGCTCTCGATAATTCACCGCTTGGAGCCTATGGGTGTCGGTGCGCGCGATTTGCGCGAGTCGTTGCTGTTGCAGATTGAGGCTCAACCTCTCGATACGCCCGAGCGCGAGTTGGCGCATAAAATCCTGCAAAACCACTTCGAGGAGTTTGTCAAAAAGCACTACGAGCGACTGATGGCACGCCTCGATGTGTTGGAGGAGGAGTTCCGCGCTGCGGTGCAAGAGATTCAACACCTCTCACCAAAACCCGGAAATCTCTTTTCGGAGGGTGGCTCGGAGGCTGCGCCATATATCATTCCCGACTTTCTGCTCGACTACCACGATGGGCAGTTCGACCTCTCGCTCAACTCCTACAATATCCCCGAACTGCGCATCAATCGCCACTATGTCGATATGATTCGCGATATGGCGACCGCAAAGGGCGAAAAGAGCGATAGCGATAAGGAGGCAATACAATTTATAAAGAATAAATTCGACTCGGCGAAGTGGTTTATGTCGGCGATAAAGCAACGCCACGATACCCTTATGCGCACGATGCAGACTATTCTCGATTATCAGCGCGAGTACTTCCGCGATGGCGACCGTAGCAAACTGCGCCCGATGATTTTGAAAGATATTGCCGACCGCACGGGCTTGGATGTTTCGACCATCTCGCGCGTGGTAAACAGCAAATATGTACAGACGCAATTCGGCATAATTTTATTAAAATCGCTATTCTCGGAGGCTATGCAGACACAGAGTGGCGAGGAGGTGTCGAGTTACGAGGTTAAGAATATCTTGCAGGAGGCAATCGCCGGCGAGAACAAGCGCAAACCGCTTACCGATGAGCAGTTGATGAATATCCTCAATGATAAGGGTTACTGCATCGCCCGCCGAACGGTGGCGAAGTATCGCGAAATGCTCGATATCCCCGTAGCGAGATTGAGAAAGCAGATATAATCAATTCTGCAATCCCGGATTGTAGGTAGTATCCTCGTATGGATATGGGCAGTACATCCTACTGTCGTTCCACTCGCCCGTTACCGTTACGACCTCGTTGCGAAAAACCGCTTCGACAACCTCGATAGGTTCATTCTTCTTGCGGATCTCGAAATGGTCTTTCATTCTGTTCATACGAAACATATCTCTTGCTCGCGGAGCAAAACCACACCAATAGTAACCAGCCATCTCCCAACCGTGTTCGTTGTAGGCAGCTTCGGCAAGTTCCTCGGCAGTCATTGACATCGAATAGCGGTTTGTCATCGCACCATCGGCACGATTGCGTACTCTGTTCAGTACATCGACAGCCTTTGCAGTAACCTCTCCTGCTCGCGCTGAGGCTTCGGCGTACCAGCAATAGACCTCTGCCAAGCGAATAACCTGAATGGTTTTTTGTCCGAACTGAGGTGGTGCAAGTGGCGATGTATAGTCGAACTCCTCGCCTCGCGTAGAGGATTCGGGAGTTTTGTTGAATACGGGAGCTACAACCTCGCGTGTACCTCCATTATCGTACCACCAGTCGTGCAACTCACCATCGGTCAGCAGTACCTTTGGCAGATAGGTCGCCTCCTTGCGAGGTCCATCTGGAAAATCTTTCCAGAACTTTATCTCGCCATGTGTATCTCCCCAACCGCCCAACTTCATATCGAACAGCAGATCGGTGAGAGGAGTCATCTGAGGTGTGCGATCGCGGTGGTAGAATACTCCCAATAAAACCTCTGGGTTTGCTTGAGTATATTTAACGGAGTAGACATCGGCATAGTTGTCAAGTAGACGATATGGATATGTGCCCGCATCGACCAAATCGATAACCTCCTCGGCTTTATCCGCTGCCAAAGCGTAGTACTCTGTCCCCTTGTTGAGTGGCCAGCCCGCCATACACATATAGACATATGCCATAGCCGCCTTAACGGCAGGTTTCGACACTGCGACATTCATACTGCCATTGTGGTATGGTGCGCCCGAGTAGGTTACGGGGCAACCGTCCTCAGCAATCTTTAAGTCGGTAAGAATTTGAGCATATATCTCCTCGACCGACCACACCTTGGCGTTGTAGTTGATCTCCTCGTTAAGCATCACTGGCACCTCGCCCCAAGTGGTAACAAGGTAGAAGAGCGAGTAGGCTCGCCAAAAGTGCGCCTGCGCAATCGCTTCGGTTATCGCCTCCTTCGAAACATCGGGCGTACGCGAAGCGTTATTGATGATAAAATTCGCAGTCTTGATCACCTTGTAGCGTTGCTCCCACATCGATACTAACCACGAGTTGTTATCCGTAACACTGTACTGATCGTGCTCGCGCAGCGGTTGCTTGTTGCTGGCAGGATGCGTCGAGATATCATCGCCTGCAAGGAAGTTCGTGCCGATAAAGTTGTTCTGCCCCTGCGAGGTGGCAACCACCGAGTAGAGAGCATTGAGCGAAGCCGCTAAATCCTCCTTCTGCGAGAAGAAGTTGTCGCTCGACTGCTTGCCGTAAGGATTCTCCTCCAAGAAATCGGTACACGAGGAGAGCGCGAATGTAGCGATAAATATATATAGTATCTTTTTCATAGTTATAGCCATTTTAGAATACGAGTTTTACACCAAATGTAAATGTGCGAGGTACAGGATATGCACCATAATCCAAGCCATCACCTCCGTTATATACCTCAGGGTCCATACCTTGATATTTGGTTATGGTGAAGAGGTCCTGCGCACTCACCGAGAGGTGTATCTCGGCAAAGCGCGTTACATAGCGCGGTATCATATAGGAGAGGGTGATGTTCTTCAACTTGAAGAACGAGGCATCCTCCAACCAAAAATCCGAATTGGCGTAGCTCTTGTTGTCGGAGTTCTTCACACTCGGATATTTCGCCTTGCTCTTATCCTCGACATAGTCCCAACCTTGGAAGTAGGCATCGCGCAGGGTTATAAAGCGCGATACTCCACTCATCGAGGCAGTGGTGAAGCGGCTCATATTCAACCTATCCATACCGAATGCTCCATTGAAGAATATGTTGAGCGACAAACCTCGCCACGACACCGTATTGTTCCAGCCGAGTGTCCACTTTGGCGTTGCCTGCCCCTTGATAATGAGGTCTGACGAGGTTGGTGTAGTGGTGGTCGTGCCATCAGCCTTACGATAGAGGTTTGCGCCCTTATCGTTAAAACCAACCCAATCGTAGAGGTAGAACGAGCCGAGTGGATAGCCGGGTTTCATAATCTGCATAGGACCTCCGAGGTCGCTGTAGTTGGCAGTCAGCACAAAGTCGTTGCCCGCCAAGTCGACAATTGTATTCTTGATATAGGTGGCACTCACCGAGGTCTCCCACTTTACGGCTCTATCCACAACGAAGGTATTGAGAGAGAATTCAAAGCCCATATTGTCAATAGCGCCCTGATTTACCCAGTAGCTACCTCCGCCGTTGTAGTGTGGCACCTGCTTTTGGAAAAGCAAATCGACAGTACTCTTCTTGAACCAATCGAACGAGAAGTTGATGCCGTAAATCGTAAAGTCTAAACCTACATCGTACTGCGTAGTCTTCTCCCAAGTGAGGTCAGGCGTAGCGAAGGTGTTACCCCAATAGCCCGTGTATCCCGTAGATGTTCCCCAGCCATAGGATGTAGCAGATAACATTCCGAGTGTGCTATATGCCGATATACCCTCGTTTCCCGTAACTCCATAGCTCGCGCGGATTTTCAGATGTTCGACAATGCTCTGTGTCTTCATAAAGTCCTCTTGTGCTATATCCCACGCAACAGCTGCCGAAGGGAAAAAGCCCCAACGGTTCCCCTTTTGGAACTTGGAGGAGCCATCGGCACGAAATGCAGCCGTAATGAAATATCGTTTCTTGTAGTCGTAGTTGAGACGCACAATGCCCGACAGCAGCGATGACTCGGTGTAGGAGTTACTCTCGCTACGCACTGCAGCATTTCCCACATCCCAATAGCCAACACTCTCGTTGTTCAATCCTGAGCCACTGATCGTAAGCCCCGTATCAACTACGCCACTCATCTCCCATACGGCATTTGCCGATATGGTGTGCCCGTTGAATGTACCACTATATGCAAGGTTGTTCGTATTCTGCCAATAGCGGTGCATAGCCGAGGAGTTCGACATCGAGCTTGTCGCTCCGGGTGCAAGCTTGCTCGAAGTGAAGCCATACGATGGCGAGTGGTCGTAGTCATAACCACCCTGCACCGAGAGGGTTAGCCCCTTTGTTATCTTGAACAATAGGCGCGCATTGGCGTTGAGATTATAGCTATACGAATCGCTATAGTTCTCGGTCATTACACCATAGGGATTATATCCCGTTCCGATATTATAGGGATCGTTATTGTAGATGCCTGTAATTGGGTCGCGCAACTCCATCGTAGGCGAGAAGTTCAGCACATGAAACCAATTGGGTGCGCCATTCTTTTGGTGCAAAATCGAACCATTCAACTTCATCGAGACCGACAGCCAACGCCTCACATCGGCATCGATGTTGGCACGAATACCATAGCGCATATACTTTGAGTTGATAGTTACCGCCTCTTGGTCGAGCAAGTTGCCCGAAATAAGATAGCGCACACGCTTTGCTCCACCCGAAATGCCGAGGTTGTAGTTCTGTGTTACGGCAGTGCGTGTCATCAAATCCACCCAGTTGATACCCTTCTTGCCTGTACGGTACGCCTCCAAATCGGCATCGGAGATTGTCCCTGCTCCCTGAATATCATTCAGAGCCAGAGCATATTCGTAGGGGTTGAGCAGATTGTAGTTTTTGCGAACATCCGAAACCCCTACCTTTGCATCGAGCCAAACGCGCGGTTTGCCCTGCTCGCCAGTCTTGGTGGTAACAAGCACTACGCCATTAGCTCCGCGCGAGCCATAGACCGCTGTTGAGGAGGCATCCTTCAATACCTCCATCGATTGAATATCCTGCGGATTGAGACCATCAAGACCACTCGATGAGATTATACCATCGATAACATACAACGGATCACTACTCTTATTTATGGATGTTGTACCACGCACACGCACCTTTGCCGCAGCACCCGGCATACCGCTTACGGTCGTAACCTCGACTCCCGATGTTCGACCTTGCAGAATATCCGATATGCTCTTGACGGGTTGATCGCTGAAGTTGCGCGCACCTACGGTCGACACCGAGCCAGTAAGGTCGCTCTTTCTCACTTCGCCATAGCCGATAATAATCACCTCATCGAGCCTTTGGCTCTCCTCTTTCAATATAAAGTCGTAGTGCAGAACACCCTTTATTACCTTTCGTTCAAGGGTTTGAAAACCTAAGAATGAGGCGTTTAGTGTAGTACCAATAGGTACGGTTAGTGTGTATTGTCCCTTCTCATCGGCAACAACGCCTATGGCACTATTCTCCTTGGCAAAGATTGTTGCACCGGGTATCGCCTCGCCCGATTCATCCTTGACTGAGCCATTGATCTTTACCTGCTCCTGCTGAGTGATAGCAGGTTTTGCATCGGCACTATATGGCGCGAACAAGAGTAGTATGAATGTTAATATTGATATGTCAAAACGCCTCATTTGGTAAATATTTATTTAGTAATATTTGCAAATTTACCAAAAAGAAACTTTTGATATTCCGTATAATCGCTCAATCGCCCTACTTTCAGGGCGAAACGACCTTTTTATGGGGGTGAATAGGTTATAGTAGAGGACATTTTAACGCAACCGCTATCACTTGGTGCATATCGTAGTAGCGGTAGTCGGCAAGGCGACCACCGAAGATATACTTTGTTTCGGCATCGGCAAGGGCGCGATACTTGGCATAGAGCGAGGTGTTGCGCTCGTTGTTTATAGGGTAATAGGGCTCTGCACCCTCGCGCCACTCCATAGGGTACTCGCACGTAATTATGGTATGCTCCGTGCCCCTATCCTCGAAGTGTTTATGCTCGATAATGCGCGTAAATGGCGTTTCGCGGTCGGTGTAATTGACCACCGCAGCACCCTGAAAATCGCGCTGCGCAAGTCGCTCCTCCTCAAAACGCAACGAGCGATACTCCAATGCTCCAAAACGATAGTCGTAGAAGCGGTCTAACTCGCCCGTATATAGCACCCTCTCCGCCATTGCATCGAACTCCTCGCGATGGTCGAAATAGTCGGTATTGAGTTGCACCTCAACGCCCTGCAACAATCCGTCAATCAGTGGGTTATAACCGCCGACAGGTATGCCCTGATAGGTATCGTTGAAGTAGTTGTTATTGCGCTCAAATCGCAACGGCAGGCGGCGAATAATCCACGCTGGCAACTCTCGACAACTGCGCCCCCACTGCTTCTCGGTATAGCCCTCGACTAACTTTTCGTAGACATCGCGACCGACCAACGACAATGCCTGCTCTTCGAGGTTTTGAGGCTCGCGGTCGAGGTGCAGTCGCTGCCCCTCGATTTTCGCCTGTGCCTCCTCGGCGGTGGTTACGCCCCACAACGCCTCGAAGGTGTTGAGGTTGAACGGCAATGGATATATCTCGCCCTTGTAATTGGCAAGTGGTGAGTGCGTAAATGGCTTAAACTCAACAAATTGATTTACAAAATCCCAAACCTCCTTGTCCGAGGTGTGAAAGATATGCGCACCGTACTTGTGTACAAAGATGCCCCCCTGCTCCTCGCAGTAGGTATTACCGCCCGTATGGCTACGGCGGTCTATCACAAGTACGCGCTTACCTGCCTTGTGCGCACGATATGACACCACAGCACCGAAAAGTCCGGCACCGACAACAAGCAAATCGTATTTTGGCATTGATGACATCTTTGTTATCTATTCTCTGCAACCCACTTGGTGAGTTCCACAAAGTCGGCAACCGACAACTGCTCGGCACGCTTGGTGAAGAATGGGTGCTCCGCGCCATGAAAATCGCCAAAAGCGGAGCGCAACGAGTTACGCAACATCTTGCGGCGTTGTCCGAACGAAGCCTTCACAACCTTTACAAACAACTGCTCATCGCAATCGAGCCTTTTGGTAGCGTTACGGCGCAGGCGAATTACGGCACTCTTAACCTTTGGTGGCGGATTAAAGACCTTCTCCGAAACGGTAAAGAGATAATCGATGTCGTACCACGCTTGCAGCAGCACGCTCAATATGCCGTAGGTCTTCGAGCCCTCCTTCTCGGCAATGCGCTCGGCGACCTCCTTCTGAATCATTCCCACGCACTCGGGAACGAGGTTGCGATGCTCAATAATCTTGAAAAATATCTGCGAGGAGATGTTGTACGGGAAGTTTCCGATAACCTTCACCCCATCGGGGAAGTACTCCGCCAAGTCCATTTTCAGAAAGTCGCCCTCGCGCAGACGAGGTGTAAAATCGGGGTAATGTGCGTGCAGATAGGCGATACTCTCCGTATCGATATCCACGCCATAGGTTACGATATCCTCGCGGCGCAGGAGATACTGCGTAAGCACACCCATACCACAACCCACCTCCAACACTTGGTCGGGGTTGTCGGCTGTTCCGCCCGAAAGCGAGTTACAAATCTTCTGCGCTATATTTAGGTCGGTCAGAAAGTGCTGACCGAGTGCCTTTTTTGCTTTTACCTGCTCCATAGGGGGCAAAGATAATAAAAAAGACGAGAGATTTTGAAAAATTCAGAAAAACAATATAAATTTGTGCAATCAATACCATTAAATTATGAAGAGATACTTTCTAATTGCACTATGTCTGCTTATTGCGACTCAAAATCTGAATGCTGCCGAGCCTATGGCAAAAAGCGATACGCTCTATATTCTCGGCGTGGGAAATAGTTGGACACGCGACTCGATGCGTTGGTTGAGTGCCATAGCCAAGAGCGCAGGTCGCCCCGTTGTGGTTGGTCATGCCTACCTCGGTGGCTCTACCCTCGAACAGCAGTACAACGGTATCGACAACCCCGAATATACCTACCGCCACGGTAAGGTCAATCAGGTGGTACACAACACCTACCAGTATTGGCTCTACGACTGCTCCGAAAATCCGAAGAAAACCCCTACCAAGGGTTATAAGAACGGTCTTGCGGGTATTGGTGTTACGCTCGAAAGTGTAGTTACCGACAAGCCGTGGGAGATTATGGTTTTGCAACCCGAGGTTACGATGCGCCGCTACTTCAAAGAGCAAGGCGGAACATTCAACCTCAACCTATTGGTTGAGCGCATCAAGAAGATGATGAAGCCCGAGGTGGCTGCCGGGGTGCGCTGCGGATTGATGGTGCCATTCTCCTATCCAGAGGGCAATACCGACTATCGCAAGGAACTCTATCAGTGGTATAATAATGGTGTGAAACCCGCTTCGCAAGAGGAGTGGGACGCACTCTACGATAGAGTTCACCACCTCATACAGCGCGAGATTAGAGAGGTTGGCGCGGCGATGGGCAAGAACTGCGAGTTCTATGTAAATGTCGGTCAGGCGATATACAATGCCCGCCACAACAAGCACCTCGTAAAGTCGGGTTACAAGTTGCAACGCTCACAGAGCAACACCCACCTCTCGGAGGGTTTGGCGATGTATATTGCAAGCCTTGCCTACGCCTACGAGTTGCTCGGCATCGAGCGCGAAGAGGCGCAGTTCTACCCTCGTTACTCGAAAGATGTGCAACTTACGGGCGACCGTGGCGAGACCGATGTTATAACTGTGGAGAATACTCCGTTCCTCGCCAAACAGGCACGCATCGAGGCGTGGAAGGCGGTTAAAAAATAGCACAGAGTTGGTAACGAGTAGTGAGTAGTGGGTAGTTGCGAAAAAACAACTACCCACTACTCACTGTTAGAAAACTAACACTTTTTTTTCTTGGTTTGTTGAATTGAACTTTGTAAATTTGTGTGCGCAAAATGGGCTTTTTGTTCGATTTGTCGCTAAAAACCACCAATTTGCGAGGAATTTGCAAACAGAGAAACTAAACAACATAAAAACTAAACATAAACAAAATTATGGCAGAAAAGAAATTTATTACCTGTGACGGTAACTATGCCGCAGCGCATATTGCGTATATGTTCTCGGAGGTTGCCGCCATCTACCCTATCACGCCATCTTCGACAATGGCAGAGTATGTTGATGAGTGGGCCGCACAGGGCCGCAAAAATATCTTCGGTGAGATTGTGAAGGTCGTGGAGATGCAGTCGGAGGCAGGTGCTGCGGGTGCAGTGCACGGCTCGTTGCAGGGAGGTGCTTTAACCTCTACATTTACCGCTTCGCAGGGACTCTTGCTGATGATTCCTAACATGTACAAAATTGCGGGCGAGTTGCTTCCGGGTGTATTCCATGTCTCGGCGCGTGCTTTGGCTGCGCAGTCGCTCTCAATCTTCGGCGACCATCAGGATGTTATGGCGGCTCGTCAGACAGGTTTTGCACAGTTGGCAACATCTTCGGTGCAGGAGGTTATGGACTTGGCAGGTGTGGCACATATCGTGGCACTCCGTTCGCGCGTTCCGTTCCTTCACTTCTTCGATGGCTTCCGCACATCGCACGAGATTCAGAAGGTGGAGTTGATGGACGAGGCTTCGCTCACAGCGTTGTTCGACCGCGAGGCTTTGAAGCAGTTCCGTGAGCGTGCGCTCAACCCAGAGAAGCCTGTAACCCGTGGTACAGCACAAAATCCTGATATCTACTTCCAGACTCGTGAGGCTGCAAATAAGTTCTACGATGCAGTACCTGATATGGTGGCAGAGACTATGGAGCAAATTTCGGCTATCACAGGTCGTGAGTACAAGCCATTCGTATATTATGGTGCAGAGGATGCTGACCGCGTAGTTGTGGCTATGGGCTCGGTAACCGAGACCTTGAAGGAGTGCGTTGACTTCTTGAACGAGCGTGGCGAGAAGGTTGGTGTTGTAACAGTACATCTCTACCGCCCATTCTCGGCAAAGTACCTCTTCAATGTATTGCCAAAGTCGGTTAAGACATTGTGTGTTCTCGACCGCACAAAGGAGCCGGGAGCAAATGGCGAGCCTTTGTATCTCGATATCGTAGATGCATTCTACGGTCACGAGTTGCAACCTGCAATTATCGGCGGTCGCTATGGTCTCTCTTCGAAGGACACCACCCCAGCGCAGATGTTGGCGGTATTTGCTAATATGGCACTTTCAACACCAAAGAATCACTTTACCGTTGGTATCGTAGATGATGTAACGAATCTCTCGTTGCCCGTTGGTGAGGAGATTTCGATGGCAAAGGAGGGTACTTTCGAGGCGTTGTTCTTCGGTTTGGGTGCTGACGGTACCGTTGGTGCCAACAAGAACTCGATCAAGATTATCGGTGGCTCGACCGACAAGTATTGCCAAGCATACTTCTCGTATGACTCGAAGAAATCGGGAGGCTATACCTCTTCGCACCTTCGTTTCGGCGACAAGCCAATCACATCGCCATATTTGGTGACTACACCTGACTTTATCGCTTGCCATGTGCCATCGTATGTCGATAAGTACGATGTTTTGAAGGGTTTGAAGCGTGGTGGCTCGTTCTTGTTGAACTCGGTACTCGATGCCGAGGCTACTTGCGCATCGTTGCCAACACACATGAAGGTATACCTTGCAAAGCACAATATCAACTTCTACATCATCAACGCAACCAAGATTGCAGCGGAGTTGGGCTTGGGCAACCGCACCAATACCATTATGCAGTCGGCATTCTTCAAGATTGCGAATGTAATTCCGTTCGAGAAGGCTGTTGAGGAGATGAAGAAGGCTATCTACAAGTCTTACGGCAAGAAGGGCGAGGATATCGTAAATATGAACTACGC
>JAZRJD010000083.1:0-8206 GCA_045645625.1 Alistipes sp. | reverse complement strand
AAGGAGACTGCGATATACACCACAAATCCAAAAAATGGTAACACTATGATTAGCGGTTACGATGGTAAGCCTTACGGTGGTTACTTTACGCAGGAGCAGGTGCGCGAGATTGTGAAGTATGCAGCGGAGCGTTATATCGAGGTTATTCCAGAGATAGATATGCCGGGACATATGGTGGCAGCATTGGCCTCGTATCCTGAACTCGGCTGTACCAAGGGTCCATACGAGGTGCGTACTCGTTGGGGAATTTCGAAAGATGTATTGTGTGCTGGTCGTGAATCGACATTCGAGTTTGTCGAGGGTGTATTGGCTGAGATAGTTGATTTGTTCCCATCGAAGTATGTCCATATCGGTGGCGATGAGGCTCCAAAGGGTCGTTGGCAGGCGTGTCCAGAGTGCCAAAAGCGCATTAAGGACGAGGGTTTGAAAGATGAAAACGAGTTGCAGAGTTACTTTATGCACCGCGTAGAGAACTTCTTGGCAAAGCATGGTCGCAGCGTTATCGGTTGGGACGAGATTCTCGATGGCGGTATCTCTAAAACTGCAACGATTATGGCTTGGCGTGGTCCTCATCGCGGTATCTTGGCAGCAAAGTTGGGTAATAAGGTTATTATGACTCCGAAGACTCACTGCTACCTCGACTACTGCCAGACAAGCAACCGCGTGGCTAATGGTGAGCCTATTTGCGGAGGTCGTAACGGCAAGCGACCTATTCCTTTGCGCAAGGCGTATTCGTTCGATCCGTACGATCAGTTGAACGATGTAGAGCGTGGTTATATTGTTGGCGTTCAGGGAAATATGTGGACTGAGTATGTGCCAAACTTCGACCATGTGCAGAATATGATTTTGCCTCGTATGGCTGCTATTGCCGAGGTAGGCTGGTCGTATGGCAACAAGGACTATGACGATTTTTCGCGCCGTATGCACCTCTTGCGCAAGTTGTACGACAAGTGTGGCTACAAGTATGCGCCATACTTCTTTAACGGAATAGAGTAAAATTAGACGAAAGACGAGAGTCTATTTTCCGCTCTCAGTTCTCAGTTCTCAACTCAATGAAAGTTTCATCACATACAATGCGAACTGTCGCCATGCCACTCGGTATGGTGACAGGTGCGTTGTTATGCTACCCTATCTCGGCATTTGATGAGTGGAGTGGAGGTGTCACTACCCCATTCTTTATCTTTGCGATGCTCTTCTGCACCTTCTGTCGAGTGAATATCCGCGATATGAAGCCCACTTGGCTGCACTTTTGGCTTATGGTGGCGCAGATTGTAGCCGCTGTGGCTCTCTATTTTCTGCTATTGCCACTTGGCGATACGGTAGCGCAGGGAGGAATGATTTGCGTGCTGGCGCCTATGGCTATGGGGGCGGTCGTTATCGCAGGTATGTTGGGGGCAAATGTCGCTACAATGGCTACGCACAGCCTTATTTGTAACACTATTATCGCCTTTGTCGCACCACCTTTGTTGTCGGCTTGGGGCAATGGAACTTGCACCGTAGCGGAGATTTTGGCACGCGTAGCACCACTGCTTGTAGCACCGTTTGTGGTGTCGCAGTTGTGCCGTTGGCTCACGCCTAAGGCGGCAAAATGGATAGGCTCACGCGCCATGATATCATTCTACATTTGGCTCTTGTCGCTGATTGTGATTATGGGCAAGACAACCAAATTTATAATCGATAGCGGCACGGAGCACCTTACCACCGAGATAATTCTCGCTGCGGTGGCGTTGGTTGTATGCTTGACGCAGTTTGGCTTCGGGCATTGGATTGGTCGCAAATATGGCGATAGGGCGGCAGGTGGTCAAGCATTCGGACAGAAGAATACGGTGTTGGCGATATGGTTAGCGCAGTCGTTCCTCAATCCGTTGGCATGCGTTGCTCCTACGGCATATATAGTGTGGCAAAACATTGTTAATTCATACCAAATATATAAGCATCGATGAAGATTGGCGATATCGAATTTCGCAAGGAGGCGTTGTTTCTTGCCCCGATGGAGGATGTGACCGACCCCTCGTTCCGCTATATCTGTAAGCGGTTTGGGGCGGATATGGTTACGACCGAATTTATCTCCTCGGACGGGCTTATTCGCGATGCGTGGAAGTCGCGTGCGAAGTTGAATATCAATGACTTCGAGCGACCTGTGGCGATACAGATTTATGGCAACCAGATAGAGCCGATGGTCGAGGCTGCGCGTATTGCCGAGTCGGCAAATCCCGATATCGTGGATATAAACTTCGGTTGCCCGATGAAGAAGATTGCGGGCAGGGGTGCTGGCTCGGGAATGATGCGCGATGTGCCGTTGATGGTCGAGATGACGCGACAGATAGTCGAGGCGGTGAAGAAGCCCGTGACGGTAAAGACGCGCCTTGGCTGGGACGATGACTCGAAAAATATCGAGGAGATAGCCTTGCGTTTGCAAGATGTTGGTATCGCGGCACTTACGATTCATGGGCGTACCCGTTGCCAACTCTACAAGGGCGAGGCGGATTGGACATTGATTGGCAAGGTGAAGAGTAATCCGCTGATTAAGATACCGATTATTGGCAATGGCGATGTTGATTCGGGCGAGAAGGCACGCGAGATGTTCGACCGCTATGGCGTTGATGCAGTGATGATTGGGCGTGCGACATACGGGCGACCTTGGATATTTCGCGAGGTGAGACACTACCTCGATACAGGCGAGGTGTTGCCACAGCCGAGCGTTGTGGAGCGTGTGGCGATAGCGAAGGAGCACTTGGCGAAGTCGATTGAGGTTAAGGGCGAGCGTGTGGGTGTGTTGGAGATGCGCCGCCACCTGTCCAATTACTTTAAGGGCTTGCCTAATTTTAAGGATACACGAATGCGATTGGTTACGGAGAATGACCCTGCGGTGTTGTTTGAAGTTATCGATTCAATTGAAGAGAAGTGGGGTGATTTTGATACGGCAGGTTGTGTACCACCCCCTTTATCTCATGATATATAATAAAAGCCAATGGCTAATGGCCAATGGCTAATAGCCTCAAAAAAATAAATGTATGATTCTGAAATTTAGAATGTTGAGCGATGAGAACGATAATTTCGTTCGCGATTTCGAGGTTGATCCGATGATGAAGTTGTCGGAGTTTCACGACTTTATTATTCGTTCGATTGGTTACGATGACTGTATGGCATCGTTCTTTACTGCTGACGAGGAGTGGCAGCGTTGCCGCGAATTTACGCTGATGGATATGGGCGATACGGGCTACGAGGGCGAAGATGCACCACTGCCGATGTCGAAGACTACGCTGGCGGAGATTATCGTGGCGGACTATACTCGTCTGATATATCTCTTCGATATGTTTGCCGAGCGTGCATTCTATATCGAGTTGGTAGGCTCGTCAGAGCCAAATCCGGCACTCGAATATCCTCGTGTGGCGTTTGAGAATGCGCCTGTACCTGACCAGTACGACCCCGATGCGGTGGACTCGAATGCAGGCTCTATCTTCGAGGAGATGATGGACGACTTCGGTGGATTTGACGGTGATAGCGATGGCGATGATGAGTGGTAACCTAAATCTGAATACAATGAGAAGAATTATCTGTCTATGCTACTCTCTTCTTTTTATCATCTCGGCGGGAGCGTCAGAGGTAAAAAACATGCGAGCACTGCTGAATAGAGTACTGCCTGAGCATCAACAATACTTTACAATCAAACAGTTACCAAATAAAGGGGAGGACTATTTTACACTCTCCTCAAAAAATGGGAAAATAGTTATTGGTGGCAACAATGCTAATAGTATGGCAGTGGGGTTAAACCACTATCTGCGCTACTATTGCAATGTGAGTATCGGCTGGTTTGTCGATGACAAATACGAGATGCCCGATAAGTTACCCGCTATCGAGGGTGAAGTGCGCATAAAGGCTCGTTGTAAAGATAGATTCTTCCTAAACTACTGCACCTATGGCTATACGATGCCTTGGTGGAAGTGGCGAGAGTGGGAGCACTTCATCGACTGGATGGCTTTGCAGGGCGTGAATATGCCACTATCCATTACCGGTCAGGAGTCGGTGTGGTATCGTGTATGGAGCAAATTGGGACTCTCTGATGAAGAGATACGCAACTACTTCACAGGACCCGCACATCTACCTTGGCATCGAATGAACAATATCGACTATTGGCAGGGAGGAGTACCAATGTCGTGGCTCGAAAGCCAAGAAGCACTGCAAAAACAGATTGTGGCTCGTGAGCGAGAACTGAATATGCGCCCCGTGCTACCAGCATTTGCAGGGCATGTGCCACAGGAACTCAAACGCGTATACCCCAATGCAAAGATGGATAAGTTGGCTTGTTGGGCAGGTTATAGTGCGCCATATTCGCCAACATTACTCGACACATCAGACCCTCTGTATTCCAAGATTCAATCATTGTTTATTAAGGAGCAGACAGCCCTCTATGGCACCGATCACATCTATGGATTAGATGTATTCAACGAGATGGAGCCACCAAGTTGGGAACCAGAATACCTTGCACGCATAAGCCAACAGGTATATGAGTCGCTACGAAAGGCGGATAAGAACGCCGAGTGGTTGCAGATGTCGTGGCTCTTCTATCACAAGCGCAAGCAATGGACATCAGAACGCATAGAGGCCTATTTGAAGGGCGCTCCACTCTCCAAGCAGATACTTCTCGACTACTACTGCGACCGTGCGGAGGTGTGGCGTATGACCGACAAGTTCTATGGAGCACCTTACATTTGGTGTTATCTCGGCAACTTTGGAGGAAATACCAATCTCGCAGGCGACCTACGAGATATTCACAACAAGGTCGAAACCTCGCTGAAAGATGGCGGAGATAACCTCATCGGCCTTGGCTCAACGCTCGAAGGTTTCGACTGCTCGCCTTTCAAGTTTGAGTACCTCTTCGAGAAGGCGTGGGATATGCCGCAACACCAAGATAGCGACAAGTGGATATGCCACCTCGCTGACCGTCACCTCGGCTATAAAGATGAGAGAGCACACAAGGCGTGGTTGTTGCTACACAATAAGGTGTATAACTTTGTAGGACACACAACACAAGCCACTGCCGCCAATGCCCGCCCTTCGATGGCTAAGAGGTTAGAACTCACAAAAAATAGAATACTGAATCGCTACGACAACAAAGTACTTCTCGAAGCAATAGCTCTCTTGCTCGAATGCAAAAGCTCAAAAGAGGTGTATGCTTACGACCTTGTCAATCTTGTTCGTCAAATGCTTGGCAATCTCTACAATGACCTATTCATCGAGTACAAAGCAGCAATGGGACAATGCGACCGGAGTAGAATGAGTGCATTGGAGGCAAAGATGATGGCTATACATACCGACCTCGAAGAGTTGTTATCTTCTCGCAGCGATTTCCTTATGGGCAAGTGGATATCAGATGCAAGAGCCTTTGGTGTTAACGAGGCAGAGAAACTCTATTATGAGCAAAATGCACGCTGTCTGCTAACGACTTGGGGAGAGAGAGATGCCGAGTTGAATGACTACGCCAACCGTATGTGGGCAGGTCTTACAGCAGGTTACTACGGCAAACGCTGGCAGATGTTCTTTGATGCCGTAAACGATTCATTTGATGCAGGAGAGAAATTCGATGAAGTTCAACAAAAAGCTCTTCGTAACCGCCTGACTGCCTTCGAGGAGAGTTGGTGGCGTAATTGTCTTGGCGACTATAACAGCACACCGAAAGGCAATCCGCTTGAAATAGTAAAAAGACTCTACCTCAAATACAAAAATGATATTTAATAATTGTATTAAAGTGACTAAACGCCTTATAGTGATTGTCGGTGCGACAGGCTCAGGTAAGACCGATTTGAGTATTGCCGTAGCCGAGTATTTTGGCGCACCGATTATCTCGACCGACTCGCGCCAATTCTATCGCGGTATGGCGATAGGTACGGCGCAACCTTCGCACGAGCAGATGGCGCGTGTGGAGCATCACCTTGTGGACTGCCTCGATGTTAGCGAGGAGTTTAATTGTGGTGCCTACGAGCGTGTGGCGTTGGAGCGACTTGCGGAGTTGTTCGAGAAGCACGATACAGTAGTTGCTGTGGGTGGCTCAGGCTTGTATATCAAGGCGTTATGCGAGGGTATGGATGATTTGCCCGATGCTGAGCCTGCACTGCGCGAGGAGTTGATGCAGAGGCTCGAAAATGAAGGTTTGGAGTCGCTTGTCGAGCAGTTGCGCGAGTTAGACGAGGTCTATTATAATGAGGTCGATAGATGCAATCCGCAGCGCGTTTTGCGAGCTGTGGAGGTCTGCCTTACAACGGGACAACCATACTCCTCTCTGCGAAAAGGTGGGGCGAAAAAACGAGATTTCGAGATTGTGAAGGTCGGTATAGATTATATTCGCGAGGAGTTGTACGACCGCATAAATCGCCGTGTGGATATGATGATGACGGAGGGCTTGGAGGAGGAGGCGCGCGCGATGCTACCCCACCGCCACCTGAACGCCTTGCAGACCGTCGGTTTTAGCGAGATGTTCGACTATTTCGATGGTACGATAACTCGCGAGGAGGCTGTGGAGTTGATAAAACGCAACTCTCGCCGCTACGCTAAGCGACAGATGACTTGGTTTAGGCGCGATAAGGATATTCGCTGGTTTGAAAAACCAAAGCCCGAAGAGGTGATAGCATATATAGATAGTTTGTAGAATATAATATCCCGACCGCATTTGGTCGGGATATTATATTTGGGCATCATTACTGGTATAATAACTCTACTTCAAATGGTAGATAGCCTCTTGCTTCTCTCCCTTGCTGTTGGTCCAAGTGATGCGATACTTACCTGTAAATCCGCGCCACGCGATATTACCTTCGCTGTCAGGAGTAAGAGTCTTGTTTGTACGCCACTCCTTGTGGATAAGGTTGTAGAGCGCGTGATATGCCAACTTCGGCTTCATATCGCGTGTGAACAATCCCGAAATAGTAGGCTCACCCTTGTATCCGCAATCATCAACCAAGTTCCACCATGTAATAGCGGTCATATTCGGGTAACTGAACCACAAGCGATAGAGGTTTGCGGCAACAATGGACTGAATCATCTCGCCGCGATAGTCGGAGTTTGGCGAGGTGATAGTAATCTCGCTCATACACATTGGCAGATTGTTCTCGGCAAGTTTATCCAGCACATAGTATGCTCTTTGTGGGCTCCAAATATCTTTGCCTTGCGCTACGAGTTCTGCATTACGATGTTTACGCATAAGGTGCATCTGAATACCTACGGCATCAATCTTCGCTCCTCGCTCCAAGAGTGTCTTGATTTGGTCACTATAAAAATTGGCATTTTTAGTCTTTGAGTCGGAGTGTGTTTCATTGATATACAGCGTAGCATTACTCTTGTTCACTTTTGCTGCGAGGTCGAATGAGCGATATACATAATCGCCTGGCATCAAGCCGTAGCGTGCTGATTTACACAGCTTCGAACCAGGAATCTGTGTATTGTAGCGATGCTCGGTGTAACTCTCGTTTACGACATCCCAGCTATCAACGCGACCATCGTAGTACTCCATAATCTCTTGTAGGTTGCCAAATACTCGCTCTTCGAGCAGGCGGGTGTATTCGGGTACAATAGCCGCAATCTCATCGCCTGATAGCTTGTCATATGTTGGGCAGTTGCGCTCTGCTTTCTTCTCTACGCGGAACTTGTCGAGCGTGTCGAGTGCTGCCAACTCGTGCGCAGGGAGGTCATCGCGTAGCCAATCGGGCGATTGTATCGACATATGTCCCCAAACCAAAGGGTGACCGTGTACAGCAACACCGCGACTCTTGCACCACTCGATAATTGGCTCGGTAGGAGGTCTGCGCCAGTGCGGTTGCATATGAGGATTTTCGCACTTATTCCACCAATTTTCGCTATCCCACTCTTCGGCAACAAAACGCTTTTTACCCTTTTCCAACTCTATCTCGCGCCAGTAGAATGCTACGGTTGCACGATTGAAGAGGGTGCCGAACAACTCTTTGTAAATCTTGTTGTACCTCTTTTTCCCAAGTTGGTCCCAGTTGAACGAACTGGCACCAAAGCCGAAGTCGGAGCTAATCTGCTCAACCTTAACTTGTGTACCCTCGGCAATGCAGCCTACGGTAAATGTAGCATCGGCCTTGCGGTTTTTCTCGATGTCGGCATCGATTTTGGCTTGTACCTCAGGAGTCCAATAAGACCAATACTGCTCGGACATAATCTTCTCGGTATCCTCAGCAGCTGTGCGAGGAAA
>JAZRJD010000082.1:0-2818 GCA_045645625.1 Alistipes sp. | reverse complement strand
CATGGCTACGATCCGACTTTCTCCTCGGCTGGCTTCGCCTCTGCACTCACGATAGTCTTGTGCTCGGCAGGGCCGTGCCACATCTTCGGTTGCTGCTCCTGCGTATTCGGCGAATTGACCTCGACAAAGGGCTTTCCGTCTGGCGTAGGGACTGGGCCGTGCCACATCTTTGGCTCGGTTTTCGTGGTCGGCTCGCTCGCTGCGGCACGACCAAAGGTGTCACGATCGCCCATCGGATACTCGATATACTCGATGTCCGAAATAGGCAGACTGTAGATCGGAAGTTCCGTGCCATAACGCACGGACTCGACCTTCTTCTTCGTAATTTTCAGCACTTTAACCTTCAGTTGCTCGCCATTGCGCTTTACAAGCAAGTCCTGCGCAGAAGTTGAAAAACCAAGCGACAACGCCACCAGAAATATAGTAAAAGTTCTCATATTCGCTCTATTTGCTAAAATTGTAACGCAAATATAGGAAAAAATTGTATAAGCATCTAATAATTTCGCATTTCGACTTTCATTTTTCTGACCTAATACATATCTTTGTAGCAGATATAATAGAGTAAACTATGAAACGACTTCTTTTGGCGATGACAATCATCTTTGCCGTTGCGTGTTCCGCTCCAAAGGGCAATGTGGTTGCCGAGGTGGCAATTATTCCACAGCCGTTGTCGCTTGTTCAACATAATAACAACTTTGCGATTACCCCCTCTACGACGCTTGTATGCGAAGCGATGGAACTTGCGCCTCTTGTTGCCTATACTAAGGAATATCTCGCTATTCGCACCGATAAGAGTCTACCCAAGAGTAACTATATATCCATCACCCTCGATAATTCGTTAGTAGAGGAGGAGTATAAACTATCTGTATCGACCGAGTCGGTAAAAATTGTTGCAGGAGGTTATGGCGGCGCATTTAATGGTATGCAGACCCTCTTCCAACTCCTTCCGAGCGAGGTCTATACCAAGCAGATGCAGCTCCCTGCAACCGTACAGGGCTGCGAGGTGCAGGATAGACCAAAGTTCGCATATCGTGGCTTTATGCTCGATGTTGCCCGTACCTTTATTGAGAGGGATAATGTGTTGCGCTACATCGACTATATTGCCTATCATAAGATAAATAAACTGCATTGGCATCTCGCTGATAACCAAGGCTGGCGTATCGAGATTAAGTCGCATCCCGACCTGGCCAAAATAGGAGGTTTCCGTGGGGGCGACTCGCCATTGCGCTCGGCGTTAGGCAAGTGGAACGAGAAGTATGGTGGCTACTACACCCAAGAGGAGATAAAGGAGATTGTGGCATACGCAGCACAACGCAACATCGAAGTTATCCCCGAAATCGACCTTCCGGGCCATAGCGAGGCCCTATTGCGAGTTTATCCCGAAATGCTCTGTAACTACACTAACGACGAGTTGAGCGTAAACGGAGGCTACGATGCCCGCAATGTGGTGTGTGCAACAAAGGAGAGTAACTATCGCATTCTCGAAGAGATTTTGTCCGAGGTGTGCGCCCTCTTCCCTTCGAAGCATATCCATATCGGGGGTGACGAGGTAAATATGTCGCAGTGGCAGAGATGCCCCGACTGCTCAGCGTGGCTGAAGCGTAATGGCTACACCGACGGCCACAAGTTGGAGAGTATGTTTATCAGCCGCATTCAGAAGATACTTGCCAAGTATGGCAAGAGCTCTTCGGTATGGAACGAGGCGGCTAAAGGTGGCAGTCTATCGAAGGAGGCGTTGGTCTATAGTTGGCAAAGAGTTGAAGATTGCAAAGAGGTGCTAAGCAGAGGTTACAACACCATTCTTATGCCTCAACTCTTCTTCTACTACGATATGCGTCAGAGCATTCACGAAAATGCTCCTATCTGGCGAGAGGCAGTTGATGTTCGCAAGACCTACTCGTTTGACTTTGCCGAGCTTGGCTTCGCACCCGAAACAATAGCCCTCGTAAAAGGATTTGAGGGAGCCTATTGGAGCGAATACCTCCTCTCGCAGGGTGGTGACAAGTCGCTCGATTTCCTCGATTATCAGTGTTTCCCTCGTCTTTGCGCATTGGCAGAGCAGGGTTGGGGTAAAAATGGTGGAGAGTGGGAGGAGTTCCACACTCGTCTCTACTCTCGTCACTACGACCGTATGGCCGATATGGGGCTCAGATTCCGCATTACACCGCCCGTCGTGAAGTATGAAGATGGTCTGCTATCGTTGGAGAGGATTGACAACAGCACGCTCTACTATCGTGACGACGCTACGGGTAAAGTGCGCCGCTACAAGAAGGCTATCCGCACAGACAAGCCCGCAAAATATCTCTTCTGGGCAGAGTATCGAGGTGCAAAATCACCTGAAGTTGCACACTCGTCGCACTACGAAACAATCCAACCAAAGATAAAGCTCACATCGTCGATGCCCGAGAATCCGAAGTATGGCTATGGTCGTGTTTCGGAGTACTATATGAAGATGCGTACCACTCGCACCTGCCATAAGGGAGATTGGTTGCTCTATGAGTTTGAGGAACCTGTGGAGTGCCGAGCAATAGAGTTTTGCGTGCGTAACTACCATATGCCGATTACTCGTCTTATCCATAGCGGACACATCGAGATTAGCGAGGATGGAAAGAATTTTGAGCGTGTTGCAGATTTGGAATTTGGAGCAGTTCGACTCATCAACCCACACCCATTCAAGGCTGCTCGTATAGTGTGCAATGAGACGGCTATCGGAGGCTCGGATATCAGAATATCTGCACCTTTAATCTATCCTAAATACTAAATTTAACACCTCTAAATGAGATTTCAATAAAAAGTCGTATATTTGCGTGCATATTTA
>JAZRJD010000081.1:0-3911 GCA_045645625.1 Alistipes sp. | reverse complement strand
ATCCACATCGCGATTTTCAGCCATAATAACAGCCTTCTCTACGGTGTGTTGCAACTCGCGTATATTACCCTCCCAGACATACTCCTTCAGAGCCTGCTGTGCCTCCTCGGTAAAGCGCAGTTCGCCCTTGTTGTAACGGTTGGCATAGCGCGTAAGGAAAATTTCAGCCAAAGGCAAAATATCCTCTTTTCGCTGGCGCAGAGGTGGTAGTTCGATGTGAATGGTATTTATTCTATATAGCAAATCCTGACGGAAATCGCCCTCGCCAACCATCTTGAACAAATCTCGGTTTGTGGCGGCAATCAGACGAATATCCACCGCTACGGCTTCGTCGCTTCCCAACGGCACGATGCTGCGATTTTGCAGAGCCACAAGCATCTTTTGCTGCGACTGCTGCGAGAGATTGCCTATCTCGTCGAGGAACAACGTGCCGCCGCTTGCGGTGAGGAACTTTCCCTCACGGTCGGAGTGTGCATCGGTAAACGCACCCTTCTTATGTCCGAACAATTCACTCTCAAACAGCGATTCTGGAATTGCCCCCATATCAATGCTGACCATAGGAGATTGGCGACGCAACGAGCGACGATGTATCTCTCTTGCCAACACCTCTTTACCTGTTCCGTTCTCTCCCGTAATCAGTATGTTAGCATCGGTGACTGCAACCTTATCCACAACATCTCTCACCCTGCTCATCGCCTCGCTTTGACCCCAGAACATCGGCACTTCATCGCGAGCATTTGACTCCTTTTTGCGCTTGCGATTCTCCCCCTGACTCATATTATAGGCATTTCGCAACGAGGCGATAAGTCTGTCGTTATCCCAAGGCTTAACCACAAAATCTACGGCTCCAAATTGCATCGATTTTACAGCCAGGTCAATATCGGCATAAGCAGTAAACAACACCACCTTGGTCTCTGGGAATTTCTCCACCACCTGCTTAAGCCAATATAGTCCCTCATTGCCGGAGTTTATACCCGCTGTGAAATTCATATCCAGCAGAACAACATCTGCCCCCTGAAGGCGTAGTTCCGAGATGAGCAGATTGGGTGATGCGAGCGTTATGACTGACGCAAAATGTTTCTCTGTCAGCAACTTAACTGCCGACAGAATACCCCTGTTGTCATCTACTATAATCAATCGTCCTTGCTTTGCCATAGCTCTTGTTTGTTACAAATTTATAGAGAAAAAGTTCCACTGTCAAAAAAAATTACACCACTGTCTAATTTTTTGACACTTTTCAAATTTTCATTTTTCGTTAATCGCCTACGCTTCAACCATTTAATATTTTTGGCACGGTTTCGGTATACTACAACCACAAACGAAGAAATACTCAAAAACGATATGAAGCAGGCTATTTTAACCCTCTCGGTGTCAATTTTTTTGACACTTTTATCGCACGCATCATTTGCACAGCAAATGACTCTGCTGGAATGTATGGAGTATGCATTGGAAAATTCGCTTACGATTCAGCAGAACGAAAACAGTCTCAGCAATGCCCAACTCGAATACAAGGCTGCCATTGCAGAATTCTTTCCAACGATGAGCGCATCGACTTCGGCATCTTTGAGTTTTGGTCGAGCCATCGACCCTGCCAACAATGCCTACACGACAATTACAACGTTCAGCAACTCTTATGGTGCAAGCGTATCGGTGCCAATATTCTCTGCACGGCGTTTAATCAATTCGCTCAAGCAGGCCAAACTCTCGCGCGAGATAAGCCAAAGCACGCTCGAGACCGCAAGGGAGAATGTCACCCGTGAGGTGATGTCGTGCTACTTCGACGTGGTCTATTACATTGGGCTGGTAGATATTGCCGAGCAATGCCTCAAGGCGAGTCAACGCTCATTGGAACTCATCAAGACACAGTTCGAACTCGGCCAGCGCAGTCGTGCCGATATGCAGGAGGTAGAGGCGACGGTTGCGAGCAATGAGTACACGCTCCTGTCAAATCAAAACTCTCTGCAAATGGCCTACATATCGTTAGGCTCGGCGATGAACTATCAGGAAGATAAGCCGCTTGAAATCAACCCCGACATAGGCATAGACAGCCCCATTGTTGCATCGTCGCTCGACGGCGTGATAGATTACGCACTCGCCAATCACAATTCGGTGCTTAATGCTGAACGCTCGGTGCGCAGTTCCGAGATAAGCCTATCGAATGCCAAGTGGCAGATGGCTCCCAGCCTCTCATCAGGCATAAGTTTTAGTTACGGTACAAATTACTATACCCGTATGGGCCGATTAGCCACTACAACCTCCGATTGGCTTTCGCAGATTAAGGACAACAAGGGTACAAGCCTATCGCTCGGCTCAATATCGTTTCCCATATTTTCGGGGCTTAACCGCCGTCATAACAAACTGCGCGCCCGCAATAATCTGCGTAACGCCGAAATCAATGCCGAGGATGTCCGTCGCTCGCTTCAGACCGATATTACTCGTGCCTATCAGCAGATGCAGGGCTATGGCGCACAATATATCGTCAACCGCAAACGTGTAGATACTGCCAAGGTTGCTTATCAGGGTATGGAACAAAAGTTCGAGCAGGGTATGGTCTCGCCGCTTGACCTCCAGACCTCATCAATGGCACTGTTGCAGGCTGAAGCCGATATGCTCCGCACAAGGCTATCGTACATAATACAATGTCGCATCGTTGATTATTACAACGGAGTGTCGTTCATCGAGTCTGCCGCAATTAAAAAATAGTTATATTAGCAAAATAGATTTATACACGAAAAACAAATTACAACTATGAATACATTAAACTACTCATTCCGTTACTTGGCAAATCGCCGAGGCAACACCCTGGCGCGATTTGTTTCACTTTCGCTTGGATTGTTTGTCGCAATCATCATATTTGCGCAAGTGGGCTTTGAATACTCTTACGAACGTTGGATACCTGATAATAAACGCATATATACTTTGGGCACAAGTTCGTATGGAAGCCCTCGCATTGTCCATCGACTGTTTTACCCTATATATGAGAGAATACTTAACGAGACTCCTCAAATTGAGGCTGGAACAATTGTCGGTAGAGATGTTCGTGATATATCGTATGATGATAAAGATGCTGTAAGCACTACCATAGGATATGTTTCCGAAACATTTTTTGATGTCTTCGACATAAAGGTACTCAGCGGCGACCCCAAAACAGTACTATCATCGCCCTATACTGCAATGATTTCAGAAAAGTGTGCAAAGAAGTTGTTTGGCGAAGAAAATCCTTTGGGAAAGAGTGTTAAAGTTTATTCTGATGACAATACCGAAGTATCATTTGAACTAACTGTTCAAGGTGTCTATCGCGGTTGGGAGGGTAAACCAACACGCCTCTACGGATTAGTTGGGCCTGAGGTTTTGATGCAATATCACCCTACTCGCGCCGAAATTTCCCATCCCGTATATAAATGGGAACTTATGCCTGTATCAATATATGTAAAGTTACATAAAAAAGCAAAGGTGGAGGATGTTAAATTAGATGTAATCGGAATTGCCAAAAGAGCAGGTGCTCCTGAAAAGTTTATCCACAATTATGAGGAAAATAAAACCGTATGTCACATTACTCCTGTTTGCGAATTTTATACCGATAACCATAGCACTTTGCGCGTATTGTCGGGTGTGGCTATTTTGGCGCTGGTTGTTGCCTGTTTGAACTACGTTCTGCTCTCTATTTCGTCGCTTACCGAGCGCAGTCGCACCATAGCAATGCTGCGTTGTCACGGTGCGCAAAAGAGCGATATTTTTCGACTCTTTTTGGTTGAGACATTGTTAATTGTCGGTAGCGCAACACTCTGGACAGCCTTTATGATTTGGTGTTTAGAAAAGGAAATTTTAACAATGGTTGGTTGGCATCTTAATACAATGTTTTCACTTAATCTATTGTGGATACCCGTTGTGGTATGCTGCGTGGCATTCCT
>JAZRJD010000080.1:0-1806 GCA_045645625.1 Alistipes sp. | reverse complement strand
GGTCGAAGGGTATCGTGATAGCAATGAGGAGGGCGTTGTGGGCTATGGTGGCAAGTTGAATATCCGCCCGAAGTATCAGCGTGAGTTTGTCTATAAGGACAAACAGCGTGATGCGGTGATAACAACCATAAATCGTAATTTCCCGCTAAATGTGATGTATTGGGCGGTGTGTGATGACGGCACATTCGAGGTGATAGATGGTCAGCAACGCACTATATCCATCTGTCAATATGTTACGAGCGTATTCGCCTACGATATGCGCTATTTCCACAACCTCCAAAATGACGAGCAGGAGAAATTCCTCGACTACAAGTTGATGATTTACCTTTGCAGTGGCACCGATAGCGAGAAGTTGGAGTGGTTTCGCACAATCAATATCGCCGGCGAGAAACTTACCGACCAAGAGTTGCGAAATGCGGTCTATTCGGGCTCGTGGGTGTCGGATGCAAAGCGATATTTCAGCAAGACATCTTGCCCTGCATACGGACTTGGCGGAAACTATATGAGTGGCTCGGCAATACGACAGGAGTATCTCGAAACGGCAATAGCGTGGATAGCCGAAAAGGATAATCACAATATAGAGTACTATATGGCTACGCACCAAAACGATGCAAATGCTGCCGAGTTGTGGCTATATTTCCAAAGCGTGATAAATTGGGTACGACTGATTTTCCCGAAATACCGCAAGGAGATGAAGGGCGTAGAGTGGGGCATATTATACAATAAGTATGGCTCGCAGCCATTTGACGCTGTTGCGCTCGAAGAGCGAGTGAAGGAGTTGATGCTTGACGAAGATGTGACCAACAAGAAGGGGATATACGCCTATCTGCTGACGGGCGATGAGCGATATTTGAGCATTCGAGCCTTCTCAGAGAAGCAGAAGCGTGAGGCATACGAGCGACAGGGTGGCGTTTGTCCGCATTGTGGCGAGAAATTCACTATCGAGCAGATGGAGGGCGACCATATTACGCCATGGACAGAGGGTGGAACAACAACCGCCGACAACTGCCAAATGCTGTGTAAACGGTGCAACCGACTGAAAGGGGCAAAGTAAAATATCCGCAAACCATAACGAACATAAACCTCCCAACTCCGACAAATAAGGGAATCGAACGGTCGCCGCAGTCGAGAGGTGACCGAAGCGAGGTTGGCACAATCGAAGATTGTCGGGATTGTGGAACGATATGCGAAAACTTGTTTTCAGGCAAAATCGTTACGCAAGCACGAATATCTGCGCAAGCAGATGACAACCGAGCGTAGACAAGTCACCCGAGACGCCACCGACTGACTGAGTCACGCGAAGAGAACAAAAAAAGAGTCCGCTATCAACAAATAGCGAACTCTATTTTTTGTACTCGGAGCGGGAATCGAACCCGCACGGTCATTACTGACCACAGGATTTTAAGTCCGGCGTGTCTACCTATTCCACCATCCGAGCCCTGTTTGCGGTGCAAATGTACAAATTATAATTAAGAATTAAAAATTAAGAATTAAGAATTTGTAAAAATTTACTCTATTTCACATTATAAAATTGTTTATCTAAATATAAATTTATATCTTCGCAATGTATTAACCTATTAAAATTAATCCACAATGAAGTTTATTGTTTACGCACTACTTCTATTGGCAAGTTTGACGGCCTGCCAGCAGAAAAAAGAGTACAAGTTTCCTCGCACAGCTGCTGAGGATACCGAGAAGATTATGTCCGAGCAGTATTGGTCTTATTGGACTCCTGAGGTACAAGCCAAAATCGATGCCGACATCGAGAAAAACCGCAAGGCCGATGCTACATTTACCGTAGGCTGC
>JAZRJD010000079.1:0-11174 GCA_045645625.1 Alistipes sp. | reverse complement strand
TTTGAGGAACGATAAGTGCACGGTACTGACCATTCTCCAAATATGGAGTAACCTCAGTAGCGTTGCCAGTTGCATTTGCCACACCAGTTGCGAGGTTAATAGTAGCATTTGTCTTAATACCGCAAATCTTTACAGACTTGGCTGCTGCGGCAAGGCTCTCCTCGGTAAAGCCATCGCCTGGCTTGAGGATAACCAATGCGTTGCTGAATGTGTGGTTGGTAGTGATGTTTACAGCTGCCTCGGTAGGAGCAACAGCTGCAACTTTACCCCACAAGAACTCCGATGCCTTATAGTCGGCAAGCTGCGACTGATTAGCCTTTGTAGCAAAGGTGTGAGCAGCGGTGTTTGCCACCTGTGCATAAGGATAGTAGCAGTAGAAATCTGCCTTGGTAGTCTGGTCAAGCCAATAGATAGGCGTGTCGGGAGTCCAGGTTGTAGAGTAGGTAAAGCCCATATTATCGACATGGTTGCCCGAAGCAGCCAATGCGTTAGGCTCATTTACAACGAAGATTCCCACCTTGTCGCCAGACTCGTAGCCTGCATCGGTAGCACGGGTGAGGGTTGTTGAAATGTTGATTGGAAGCTTGTCTGTTTCTGGAATAGTAGGAGTATTCTCCACATTGTCCGAACAAGAAACCATTGCAGCTACGGCTGCCATCAAAGTAAAAATCTTTTTCATAGTTGTAATTATTTAATGTTTATTTGTTTGTGAATATTTAAGTTACAGAAAAACAAAAGGAAGCATCCGATCAAACTGATCGAATGCTTCCTTGTATGCAGAATTAGTGTGGGTGTACTTTACAAAATACCCCCCCCTATTTTCAAAAATGTTGATAATCAGTATGTTACATTTGCACGACATCTCCGTATATACTTTGTATATATACACGCCTGTTGCAAAGTTAATAATTTTTCATAGAAAAAATGAAGTAATGTGCTAAAAAGTATCTAATAATTTGTAACTTTGCCACTAACTAGGGTGAGTTTCAAATGTATTTACATACGAAGAACTTCTTAAAAGAGCAAAATGTTTTTTTTACAGAATTAAATGTAGATGAATAGGTTGTCGAAAATATCTAAATGGTGTATGCAAAATTGGTGGGTATTAATCCTCGTCGGAATAGTAGCCATTATAGCCATTTTTGTATTGATAGAAGACGAAGACAACATAGCGAAACTTGTCAAATTTGGCGATGTTGCAAGTACATTATTGACCCCAACATGTCTGGTATTAGGTTTAATATTAGGTTATCCTTTATTAAAGCGTAAATTGGTTGATGGGTATATAACAAAACAGTTTGAAATAGTACATAATGCTGATCGAGAAGTAAGACGATGCTGTATTATTTTGAAAGACAAGTATACCCCCAAGATGAGATCTAATGCTTTACAAAGAGAGGACTTAATGTCTGCATTAGAGGACATAAAACAACTTTATGAGTTGGCAATCGATGCCAACGAGCGAGTGTATAAGTATACAAGTCTTGTATATAATACTTTGGTAATGTTTGAAGAGAAAACTCGCAATACAGATATAAATCAAGGTCGCAATTATACATATAAAGAGGTTCTGCACACATGGCTGCATTACCATATTATGCAAATACATAGTTATTCAAGATCTATTGGCATAATGCCATCAATGGAGATTCAAGAGAAAAGAGTATTAGTAGATAGAATTGACAAATATGTAGTTGATAACTCATATTGGGTGGTGAGAGATATTGACAAGTCAATACATTATCATCATAATGACGCCCTATTAGTTGTTTTCGCCTCAATTAATAATAACTACTTGGATGATAATGATTGGACATTACACAAGTGCTCTTTTAAGGCGGCGGCATCTACATCACCATTTGCTATATTGATGTTCAACCAATGCATATATATACCTCCAATGCTTACTGGTGAAAAGGTGCTAAATGCATTTGAGGAAAAATTATATTTGGTAAGTATTAAGAGAAAGTGTTCGACTCAGCTATCGTCGGGCGATAAAAGCTATTATTATGCGTGTTTGTATGCCAATATCTCAGAATTTGGCTTTGTCGATATTATTAATAGTGTAGACGATCTTTCAAAATTCCATGATTCATACTTGAATATAGATGTTGATGTGGATGGAATTACAAAATTTGAGAAGTCTGGACAGATGTTAGGATTCTGCATTACCGAAGAAGCAATCGTAAATAATTATAATAAAGTTGCCAAAAGGTTAAAAGATAAGTTGGAATCAGAAATTAAATAGAGAAATGTCATCATTCTGATATTGTGTTTGTGATAAGTAGAAACATTTCTCTAGAAAAATCGTATAATGAGTATGGACATTAAACTAAAAGTAGATATTAGCGATAACCGAATGTCTGATGGATTGCTGGCGGCAATGAACGCAATCAATCAGATAAACGATACGAAGGATGTGAATGTGACACTCGACTTCTCTGAAGTCGGTTTTGTTACACCATTGTATGTGCTACCTCTTGTCGTATTTCTCAATGGCAGCGATAAGAATATTACTATTTCTAACGCTGGCGAGTATCTACAGACCATCGGATTTGCGAAGGGTATGTATCCCGACAAGATGCGTAAGAGTGAGTTCCTTGCGGTGATGGAGAAATACTCCCGCAAGACTTATATACCGATTGTCAGCTTCCCTGCGTCAAAGGATAGTGATGATGAGAAGGATGTAATCTTATCAACGGTGGAATCGATGATTGTGCGTCAGTTGGGTATTGAGTCAAATGTAGCAACGGGCTTAAAATATATGCTTGGCGAGTCTATTGACAATATTATCCAACATGCAAACTCGGAACGAGGATACATCTTCGCTCAATCATATCCTCATAAGGGATACCTTGATATATGTATTGCGGATAGTGGTATAACACTGTTAGGAAGTTACAAAACTCTGCCAGGTAATGAAATTGAAAGCGACCTTGAAGCTATACAAGCTGCTAACAGAGGTATATCGACCAAGAATCTCCCGAATGCCGAGAATCGAGGTTATGGTATTATTACCTCAAAGAAAATGCTTATTGATGGTCTTGGCGGTAGCTTTATAATGATGTCGGGTAACGCGATGCACCTCTATAATTCGGAGAATCGGAAGTTTGTAGAAACGCCATCAAATATTAGGTGGAACGGCACAATAATCGCACTTCGAGTACCGTATATAAATAAAGATTTTCAGTATATTAACTACATTGAGTAAAAATTACTATCTTTGCAGTATGAAAACGAATATCGACATAACAACAATATTAAGTGCAGATCTTAAATCGAGATATGCAGTGAATGATTTGCTTCTCTACATCCAAAATACTGGGAGCGAATCTGTAGTTGTGGATTTCGCAGGTGTTAAATTCGCAACAAGAAGTTTTGTTGACGAATACTATAATGTTATAATGAAGAATCCGTCTTCAATCAAGATTGAGACTATTAACATCCCAGAGGACATCCAGGTTATCTTTGATGTTGTGCAGCGTACTCAACACAAAGAAAAGGATATTAAACTCGATGCAACGGTGGTTAAGTGTAAGACTTTCGCTGATGTTCAGAGAGTTTTTGGTACGCTGTTATTGTAGAAAATTGGATATATAAGATAGGTTTGCGAAGTTAGACACGATTTAGACAAAATATCTCAACCTATAGCAAACCATGTCCACGGATTATTCGTTTTACGCCCTTCTGTGCGGGTTTATGCCACGCCCTGAGGGGGTACAGAAAGCGAGAAACGAAAGTTTCTCGCTTTTTTGTTGTTGCTCAATGAGTTAAGCAGCCCGCCTGGGGCGCATCAGTGGCGTATCGTGGCTGTTTTGGACTCTTTATAAATTTAGCTATTACTAAATCGCTATATTTTTTGTTTTATCAATGGGAATGATTACCTTTGCAGTATAAACAAAAAACCCGGATTCATCACCAGCATCTAAAAACTGGGAGAGGAACACCCGGGACTGCGTTGCAAATATACAAACAAAAATTATGCAAACCAAATATTTTTTCGAAAAAGTTTTCTCAAATGAAAGAATGGGTCGTTATTATGCGGCTCATCCCAATGATGAAGACAAGGCAATTGTACACTATCAATCTAATATAGAATTGTCAAGTTCTTTTTATGCTTGCTTATCTGTATTTGAGGTTGCGCTTAGAAATTCGCTGAATAGAGAGTTGATAGCAAAGTTCGGTCGCGATGACTGGTATCGTGTAATACCATCTACACAAGGTCTTAATGGACTGAATTATTATATTACAGAGGCGCAACGACATATTAGCAACAGAGGGGAGATTGTTACAGCATCGAAGATTGTCGCTGAATTAACATTCGGTTTTTGGGTATCATTGATGAATAGTCAGTATGAGAGAGTGTTGTGGCATGACTTAAGAAGAGCATTCCCTTATATGCCTAAAGCACAGAAGCAGCGCAAGAATGTATCTGCACCATTGAATAATTTTAGGGCATTTAGAAATCGTGTTTTTCACAATGAGCCAATCTGTTGGAGTAAAGCATATATAGATAATATGCACAAAGAAATATTGCAGGTGTTGTATTGGATTAACAAGGATATCCCTACATGGCTTAAAGAATTTGATACGGTTGATGAGGTTTTAGAGATGATCTCCAAGAGACTTGGTTGGCAGTAATACAACATGTAAATAAGGTTCTTTAAAATAGGTTTGTGAAGTTAGACACGATTTAGACAAAAAATCGAAACCTATCCCAAACCATATGTGAAAAATCCACCTTCTATGCCACTCAGCGTGGGTTTATGCCACCCCCTGAGGGGGTTACTGGGGGCGCTGTTCCCTTTTTAGTTCTCCGCTCTCAGTTAATCCTGCTCCGCAGTCTTTTCTTCCTCGCGGCTCGGCATAGTGCAAACAAGTTTGCCCTCTGCTCTCGCTCCGCATCGTCAGTTCTCCGCTCTCAATTCTCAATTCTCAATTCTCAATTCTCAATCCCCCCGTATCCTCCTCCTAACGCTTTGCAGAGGTTTATATAGTTGATATACTGTTGCGCTACGAGATTCTCGAACTGCATCTGCGAGGTGTAGAGCGAACGCTCGGCATCGATAACATCGAGGTAGCCCGACAAACCACTGCGATAGAGCGAGTAGGTCATCACTGCGATATTGCGATACGACTTTACCAACCCCGCATAACGCAACAACTCCTCGCGCGAGGAGGTTATCGCCACCAACGAACTCTCCACATCGCTCAACGCTTCGATATAACTCTGCTCGTAGGCGAGAAGGCTCTGCCTATATGCCTCGCGTGCTGCTAACTCGCGGTGGCGCAGACCTCCGAAGTTGAATATCGGCTGCGCAATCGAAGCCATGGCATCTGCTACCCACCCCTTGCTCGAAAATAGTTGGCTCACGCGGTCGGTTGCCGTACCGCCAAAGAGTGTCAGCGTTACCGAAGGAAGCCGTGCCGAGCGTGCCAATCCGACATTGGTGGCACTCTGCTGCATGGCGTAGTATGCCGACATCACATCGGGGCGGCGGTGCAGAATATCCGATGGCACTCCGATGGCGATATTGTAGGGCTGGTAGTCGTTTGTAATGGCGGAACTACCCTCGACCCCCGTATTGATAAATGTTTCGGGTGTATCGCCCGTGAGTGTGGCAAGCGAGAGCAGAGTCTGCGCTATGGCACGCTCGTAGAGCGGTATATCCGCCTCGGCGGTGTAGAGTAGGCTTTGTGCCTGTTCGAGGTTTACGCCCGAAGCGAAGCCGTAGCGGTAGAGCGAGTCTATCAGCGTTACCATCTCGCGGCGCAGTTCGCTACTGCGTTGTGCGATTTTCAGGTCTTGACGATATTGCAGCAGCGTGAAGTAGGTTGTCGCAACCTCGGCTTCGAGTGCAAGGCGCACGCCGCGATACTGCCACACCTCGTAATCAATCGCCGCCTTTGCACCGCGTGTGGCGTGGCGCAACGAGCCGAAGAGAGGTATCTCCCAACTCGCCTGTGGTAGGATTTTGTAGGTCTGTGCAATCTTGTCGGTCGCACTTTCGTATTTGCCCTCGGCAGATATCGAGCCCGAAATTGAGGGCAGATATGTCGAGCGCGTAACAATGAGGTTGTGGCGCGCCTCCTCGATGCGCGAAGCGGCAATTTCGATGTTTTTGTTCTGCGCTATGGCGCGTGTGACAAGGCGGTTGAGCGTTGTGTCGCCAAACATCTGCCACCACTCGTTACCAAGTTGTGTCGAGTCGTGCGAGAAGCCACCGCCGAAGATATAATCTCGGTGCTCGGCGAGTTGTGGCGCGGCAAGGCGAGGGTTGCAACTACAAAGTGCAACGACCAATAATAGGTATAGTTTACGCATAGTTTTGTTCTTTTTCTCGTTTCTTTTCAAATCGTGCAACCTTGCCCACCGTGTAGTAGAGAGCAGGGTAGAGGAGTATTCCGAAGATTGTGGCAAAGAGCAGTCCGCCCACCAACGATACACCCATGATGTTGCGTGCCGTAGAGTATACGCCCGAAGCAAATACTAACGGCAACATTCCGAGTATCGAGGCGAAGGCTGTCATCAAAATCGGTCGCACACGCATCTTCGCGGCATTTACCGTAGCATCGAGCAGCGATTGTCGCTCCTCGTGAAATAGTTTGTCGGCATACTCCACAACGAGGATTGAGTTCTTTGCCGCCAAACCTATCAACATAGCCAACGAAATCTGCATATAGATATCGTTTATAAATCTCGGCTCGATAAGGTGCGCCAAGCCTACGGCGCACAATGCCCCAACTACGGCAAGCGGTACGCCCGTAACAATCGACAGTGGCAGACTCCAACTCTCGTAGAGTGCCGATAGAGTGAAGAATACAAAGATAAATGCAATCACAAACACCCACGCTCCTTTGCCACTCTCCTCGCGCTCTTGGAACGATACACCACTCCACGCAATGGCTGTGTCATCGGGCAGGGTACTGTCGGCAATCTGCTCTATCTTATCCATAATCTGCCCCGTAGATACCCCCTCGTCAGGGGTTACATTGATACCTATCGAGCGATAGAGGTTGAACTGCGAAACATACTGCACACCCGTAGTGTCACGCACCTCGACAAAGGAGGTGAGAGGTACGCTCTTTCCCTCGCCATTTTTCAGAAAGTAACCTTCGAGCGAGGTTGCGCCTTCGCGATATTCGGGTGCTGCTTGCAGATAACTTTGGTATAGGCGACCGTAGAGGTTGAAGTTGTTTATCATGCGACCACCGAGCAGTGTTGCCGTTTCAGCATAGAGCGAAGAGAGTGACACACCACTCATCAGAGCGTGTTGCTTGTCGATATCGAGATGCTTCTGTGCTACGCCATTGCGGAACTCGGTCGTGGCGGACTTTATGCGAGGCTCCTTGCGAAGTGCCGCGAGGAGTTTATCGCTCTGTTCGGCGAGATAATTAATGCCCTTGCCAGCTCTATCCTGCAACTCGAAGGTTACGCCCGATGTTACACCCAAGCCGGGTATCGAGGGCGAAACAAAGGCTCCGCACTCCGCTTCGGGTATGGCGGTGTAGAGTACTTCGTTCAGTTTTGCAACCGCCTCCATTGCCGACATCTTGCGTTTGTCGAAGTCTGTGAGTTTTACGAATACAACACCGCTATTGGTCGATGCCACGCCCGAAATCATGTTGAATCCCGATACCACGCCCGTACTCTCGACAATAGGTAGTGTTGCCTTCGTTACCGAATCGACCTTTGCCATAATCTGCTCGGTGCGCGAAAGTGCGGTGTTGTCGGGGGCATTTACCGAGATAGTAAAAAATCCCAAATCCTCGTCAGGCAAGAATCCGCGTGGCAGAATTTTGAGCATCGCCACTATCGCCACCGCCATCACTGCAACCATGGCAATCGTAGTGCGCCAACGAGCCACCACGCCGTTAATGGTAGAGCCGTAACGCCCCATAGCGCGGTCGAACAGACGGTTGAAGGCTCCGAAAAATCCCTTTGTTCGCTCTTTGCGTGGGCGCAGAAGCATTGCACAGAGGGCAGGGGAGAGCGACAGGGCATTTATCATCGAGAACACCACCGACACCGAGATAGTTACAGCAAACTGCTGGAACAGTCGTGCCGATATACCTCCCGAAAAGGATATCGGAATAAAGACCGCCAAGAGTACTATCGTGGTGGCGATAATTGGCGATGTTACCTTGCTCATAGCCTCCTCGGTGGCGGCTATGGGCGACATACCGCGCTCAATGCCCGACTGCGAAGCCTCGACAACGACTATTGCATCATCGACCACAAGTCCCACTGACAGTACCAAGCCGAGCAACGATATGATATTTATCGTAAATCCCAACAACGGAAATACCATAAATGTTCCGATAATCGAAACGGGTATAGCGATAAGCGGAATCAGCGTTGCCCGCCAATCCTGCAAAAAGAGGAAAATTATCAAAATTACCAATACGAGGGCGATAATCAGCGTTTCGAATATCTCGCGAATACCTGCCGAGATACTCTTTGTGCCATCGACCAACACCTCGTACTCCACACCATCGGGCATTCGCTCGGCAAGTGTCGCCATCTTCGCCTTTACCGCCTCGCCCAATGCTACGGCGTTGGAGTTTGGCTCCTGATAGATTGAGATTATCGTTGTCGGCTTGTCGCCAAAACGCGAACTTGCGCCATAGTTCTGGTTGCCCAACTCTACGGTCGCCACATCGCGAAGTCGCACCTGCGTACCTGTGTCGGTGGTACGCAGCAGGATATTCCCAAACTCCTCGGGCGAGGATATTTGGCGTGGCATGGTTACCGTATAGGTGTATTGCGTAGAAGGCGGTGTCGGCTCAGCTCCAAACTGACCGGCAGGGTAGATGCCGGCCTCTACGGCGATGGCGTTGAAAATCTCGCTTACCGATATATTATAATAGGCAAGGAGGTCGGGGCGTAGCCATACACGCATAGCGTACTCTCCCGCACCCATAATCTCCACCTTGCCGATACCGTTGATTTTCAGCAACTCGTTTTCGAGGTTTATGTAGGCGTAGTTCGAGAGGAAATTCTCATCGTAACGCCCATCGCTATATAGGGCATAGACCATCAAAAAGCCTGTCTGCGTCTTGCGTGTTACAACTCCCTGCTCCGTAACCGAGGAGGGGAGTTTTGCCATTGCTGTAGCGACATTGTTTTGCGTAAATATGGCATCGAGGTCGGCATCGGAGCCGATATCGAATGTGACCTGCAAAGTCATCGAGCCATCGTTGGCACTCGTTGCCTGCATGTAGAGCATATCGCTCACACCCATAATACTCTCGGCAATGGGCGTTGCTACGGCGTTGTTTACCGTCTCGGCATCGGCACCCTCGTAGGTGGCAGTAACCTCCACTACGGGAGGGGTAATATCGGGGTACTGCTCGATAGAGAGATTTCCAATCGAGATAACGCCTAACAATACAATAACTACCGATAGTGATATGGCGAAAATCGGACGGCGAATAAAAAAGTTTTTCATCGGTCGTGCCTCCTATTTTGTTGTTGGTATAACTTTTATTCCGTTGCGCAACTTCTGCAACCCTGTTGTGGCAACCGTTTCGCCCTTTGCAACTCCGCTCTCGACAATCCACCATTCGCCTGTGGTGTTGCCCAATTCGACCTCGCGATATTCGGCGGTAGAGTCGGGGCGGATAACCCAAACCGATGAGATATTCTGAATCTGCCTTACGGCTTGTTGCGGTACAACAATTCGCTCTTTGTCGCTGCCTAACGATGCAGTAACGCGAGCAAACTGCCCCGTTTTTAGCGCGTAGTCGGGGTTGCGGAAGCCCACCACAATAACTATTGTTCCCATCTCGCTGGCGATATTTTGCCTTGTAAATTTGTAAAATCCCTTTTCGGGATACTCACTGCCGTCTGCAACTCGAAGGCGAATATCGGATAGGAGCGAGGCGTTGTTGTACGAAAATGCCGTGCGCCCCGATGCTGCGAGATAATCCCGCATTGGAATAGCCAAATCGACCGCTACGGTGTCGATGCTCTGAATGGTTGTGAGCGTGGAGAACTGCGTTCCCGGACCTATATAGTCGCCTGCGGTGGCGGCTGACGATGATATGATGCCGCTTATAGGCGCATATATGCGGGTATAACTCTCCTCCAATCGGGCATTGCGCAACGACTGCTCCGCTGACTTTACCGTAGCAATCGCGGCAAGATTTTCGGCGGTATATTGGTCGAGTTGCGTTTGACTTATGGCGTTGATGCGTGCAAGCGGAATGGCACGCTCGTAGTTGCGCTTCGCCTCGGCAGCCTTTGCCTTGGCGGAGGATAACGAGGCTTCGGCTGCAAGGCGATTGGCTCGTTGCGGAGCATCGTCAAGTGTGAAAATCAACTGACCGCGCTTTACGGGCATACCATTCTCGAATGATGAAGAGGCGAGAAATCCCGATATACGAGGCTGTATGGTCGCCGAGTAGTTAGCACTGATGGGTGCTATAAATTGCATAGTGTTTGGCAGTAACTCGCCCGTAACCGTTTCAACTTCAATTGTTAGTGGCGCATTACTCACCTTGGCGCGTTGCTTGCAGGAGGCAAATATTAGAGTCAAAAGCAACAAAATAGAAAATCTGAATTTAGACAACATAGTTATATATTATTAGGTATAAACTTCTTTTATGGTGCTATTTACACAAAAAATATACCCGTTATGGTGCGGAAAAGAGCAAAAAATGCAGTTTTATAGAGATTTATGCAAAAAAAATTTGGTGAGTAAAAAAAAATAACATACATTTGTATCATAAACCATTAAAACTAAAATTAAAAGGTTATGAAAAATTTAGTAGATCAGATCAATGCACAAGTAGCTGCTTTTCAGGCAAATGCTGCTGCACAGGTAGAGAAGAACAACAAGGCTGCTGGTACTCGCGCTCGTAAGGCTGCTTTGGAGCTTTCGAAGCTCTTGAAGGAGTTCCGTAAGGTATCGGTTGAGGAGGCAAAGAAATAGTTTCTTTCTCACTTGCAAAAATAGACACTCAATATTTGGGTGTCTATTTTTTTTGTATCTATTGGTTTTCTTAATTATTAAAACGACAAAAAATGTTTTTTTGTAAATAATTGTTTATATTTGCAGATGTAATCGGCAGATTACGGACATATAGAAAGTGTTTTTTCGCACTCCTTGTTGAAAATGTGGAAGTTTTCTGAATGAAAGGACTACGAACAGCACTCATTTCTTGTATAT
>JAZRJD010000078.1:0-12652 GCA_045645625.1 Alistipes sp. | reverse complement strand
CATATTTTCGTTAATTAGAACAGCGTTCAAATTCTCCATATTTGATAGGCATATAAGTTCGTTGATGGTTGCATAATCACGGATATTGCCTTTCAAATCGGGATTTGCATCACGCCACTCTTTTGCGGTTAGACCAAATAGTGCAACATTAAGAACATCGGCTTCATTTGCATATATATAAGATATTTGCTTGGGCGTTAGTTCTTGTGGAATAAGATGATTCTTTATTGCATCAGTGTGAATATGATAGTTTATCTTTGATAACTCTCTTTTAGCACTCCAACCAAGCAGTTTCTGCTTCTCTTCTTGTAATTTTTGGTACTCTTTGACTAATAATAACTGAAATCGAGGACTAATCCACATTCCAAAGTGATAGGCAATATCCTTATGAGCGTATGTCCCGCCATACCTACCAGCCTTTGCTACAATGCCAATGGCGTTAGTTCTTTCAATCCAAGTCTTAACAGATAGCACAAAGTTGTTGCTGCCCGCAGCGTTTCTAATTGTACCGAATTCGGTATAATTAAAATTGGGGTTATATAACAACTCCCATTCGCCAATATATTCGATAGTGCTTTTAAGACTCAACCATCGGAATATGATGTGCTCTTGCATCTGGCTGTGAGCCATATCTGTAAGAGATATATAATCTTCTGCGCCTTGCGGAAGAATGGTAATCTCGGCATTGTCGATATGGATAGTCTGTTTCTGTGCCATAAATTTAATTGATAATTGATAGTTGACAATTGACAATTAAAGGAATTTATATTTTAATTATGATTGACTCTTGAAAATAATAAATAGCATAAAAACGGTAGTTTTTACCATAAATTATCAATTATCAATTTTCAATTGTCAATTTTGTTGAATTATTCAACCAACTTGCGGTATTTTACTCGGTGTGGGGTGGTGTCCATACCCTGTGCCTTCTTCCACTCTTCGTACTCCGAGTACGAACCCTCGTAGAACATCACATTGCCATCGCCCTCAAACGAGAGAATATGCGTAGCAATACGGTCCAAGAACCAACGGTCGTGCGAGATAACCACAGCGCAACCTGCGAAGTGCTCCAAGCCCTCCTCCAATGCACGGAGAGTGTTTACATCGATATCGTTGGTAGGCTCATCGAGCAAAATTACATTGCCCTCCTCCTTCAATGCCAACGCAAGATGCAAGCGGTTTCGCTCTCCACCCGACAATACGCCGCATTTCTTCTCTTGGTCGGCTCCCGTAAAGTTGAAGCGTGCAACATAGGCACGAGCCGGCACCTGACGGTTGCCCAACTGCACCCACTCGCTATTCTGCGAGATAACCTCGTATACAGTCTTTTCGGGGTCAATAGACTTGTGCTGCTGATCAACATAGGCGAGTTTTACGGTCTGACCTACGGTGAATGTTCCGCTTGTAGGCTCCTCCAAGCCCATAATCATACGGAACAATGTGGTCTTACCCGTTCCGTTAGGACCAATCACACCCACAATACCTGCCGGTGGCAACTTGAAGTCCAAGCCCTCGTAGAGTACGCGGTCGCCAAACGCCTTCGACACGCCATTCGCCTCAATAACAACATCGCCCAAACGAGGTCCGTTCGGGATGTATATTTCGAGCTTCTCCTCCTTCTGTTTTGTATCCTCGTTGAGCATCTTGTCGTAGGCGGACAAACGAGCCTTGCTCTTGGCACGGCGTCCCGATGGGTTCATATTAACCCACTCCAACTCACGCTCCAAAGTCTTGCGGCGTTTCGACTCCTGCTTCTCTTCCATAGCCATACGCTTGGTCTTCTGGTCGAGCCAACCCGAGTAGTTGCCCTTCCAAGGAATACCCTCACCACGGTCGAGTTCGAGAATCCAACCCGCTACATTGTCCAAGAAGTAACGGTCGTGGGTTACAGCGATAACCGTACCCTTATACTGCTGCAAGTGCTGCTCCAACCAGTCGATAGACTCAGCATCGAGGTGGTTGGTAGGCTCATCGAGCAACAATACATCGGGCTGCTGCAACAACAGACGGCACAACGCTACACGGCGGCGTTCGCCACCCGAAAGATGCGCCACATTCTCATCTGCCGCAGGGCAACGCAGAGCGTCCATAGCACGCTCCAAAACGCTATCCAACTCCCAGCCGTTCACATGGTCAATTTTTTCGTACAACTCACCCTGTCGCTCGATAAGGCGTGCCATCTCGTCATCGTCCATCGGCTCACAGAGTTTCATGTTAATTTCCTCGTACTCCTTCAAAAGTGCTGCTGTTTCGGCGCAACCCTCCTCTACAACCTCCTTTACGGTCTTGTTGTTGTCGAGCAGAGGCTCCTGCTCCAAGTAACCCACGGTGTAACCCGGCGAGAAGACAACCTCGCCTTGGAAATTTTTATCTATGCCTGCGATAATCTTCATCAGGGTAGATTTACCCGAGCCGTTAAGACCGATGATACCGATTTTTGCACCATAGAAGAAAGAAAGGTAGATGTTGTTCAATACCTTCTTTTGGTTTTGGAATGTCTTTGACACTCCCACCATCGAGAAAATAATCTTTTCGTCTGCCATATTGTATTATTTTTGTTTTCGTTTTGCCTACAATCGCACAAAGATAGTGAAATTATCTGAAAAAATTGTTATCTTTGTAAAAGATAATTTTCTGAATAAACTATGGCACAGCATAAGAAAAAGAGGGTGGCACTCGCATTGTCGAGTGGCGGACCGCGAGGATTTGCCTATATTGGCGCATTGGAGGTGCTTGCAGAGCGAGGCTACGAGGTTACGGCAGTTGCCGGCACTTCGATAGGTGCGTTGGTGGGTGGCGTATATGCCGCAGGACATCTCGCCGAGTTTAAGGAGTGGCTCTTTTCGCTCGATACATGGAAGGTCTTTTCGTTGATGGACCTCTCCTTTTCGATGAACCATATCGTCAAGGGCGAGAAGATTATCGAGGCGATGAAGCAGGTTGTTCCCGATGTGAAAATCGAGGATATGCCGCTGCCATTCTCTGCCGTTGCAACCGACCTCTATACGGGCGAGGAGGTGGTATTCGATAAGGGCGATTTGTTTTCGGCAATTCGTGCCTCGATGTCGATTCCTTCGCTCTTCAAACCGGTGCAAAACGGTAATACGGTGCTGATTGACGGACACTCATCTAACTGTCTGCCACTCAATCGTGTAAAGCGTACAAAGGGCGATATTTTGGTGGGCTTTGACCTCAACTATTTCGATGTCGGGGCAATTCGCACAACCATTGCCGATATCGAGCAGAAGACCTCCGACTATGAGCAGTTGCAGTCTGCAAAAGATGCCGAAATTAAGGCTCTTTCCACTACTATAAAGAGCGACGAAAACACCTCGTTTTGGCGCAAGTTGGTGGCACTCGGTGCGGTGCGTTACGAGGCTATGCGCGAGGTGCGTACCTTTCGCGAAAACCATATAGACACACTGCCCGAACTCGATTGGGACGGCAACTACTACGGCATTATCGATCGCACATTTTCGATTATGAACCAGCACAATTCGCGCCTTATGGTGGAGTTGTGCAATCCCGATATCTTGGTGCAGATGCCGTTTGATGCCTACGGCGATATTTCGGACTATGCATTGGCGAAGGAGATAACGGAAAAAGGGCGCGAACTGATGTCCAACGCCCTCGATAAGTATGAGTCTGCACACCGCCATTGGTGGCAGAGGTTTTAATCAAAGTTGCAATGCAAAACAACAACAACCACGCAGAGCTCTCTCTGCGTGGTTGTCTATCACTCTCCGTCATCGCGAGAGCCGATAGGCTTGTGGCGATCTCCCTTATTGTTTTTTAATTAAAAAGAGGGAGATTACCACGCTCGTTTCACTCGCTCGTAATGACGATTTATTAGTTTTCGCATTGTTCCTCCCCTGTAGGGGAGGTGGCTGAAAGCCGAAGGGGTCTGTCAACTACTCTCTACTATCTCCTCACTCCTCACTCCTCACTTTTTAGAAGTCATAGCCAACAATATAATCAGCATAATCGCTCCAGCCATCAGCTGTTTTATATGCATCAACCGATTCGCGTGGTACATAGATTAAACGACCAGAAGCATTGCGAATAAAACCGTTCCAATAGCCTCCATTTGAACGGCTTATAGCTGGTGGAGTTGTTGATTCACAATATACCGTTTTTAAGTTATTACAATATCCAAAAGCATACGCTCTTATCTGTGTGACATTTTCATGAATTGTTACAGAGGTGATTGAAGAACAGCCTGCAAATGCAGCAAAATATAATGTTGTAATATCCGAAGGGATAGTCAATTCTGAAACTTCTACACCATTCATATACAATCGTCCACCACTACGAAGTGGATTGGAGCCATCTCCCTTAAAGCTTATTTTACACCAATCTGTTAAATCATACGCATCAACCCTCTGTATGGAAGAAGTAAAGCCATAGCCATAAAATGCAACAGAACCTACTCTTGTAAGACTGCGAGGTATAATAATATGGACAAGAGAAGAGCAATGTTGGAACGCATACTCTCCAATGGTTGTAACACCTTCAGGTAGAGCAATGGATTTGAGTGTTTCAGCCCCTAATTCTGTTGTAGAATTGTAGTATGCCGATACGCTTACACTTGTAACAGGAGCATCGAATACAATCGTACCTATGCCATTTTTGTAGGTATTTGATACGATATGCGCACCAAAGCCATCTTTATTGAATGGCTCTACTACATTATCATCAGTTGATGTGTACCAAATTTGATTTGCTGGCACTGACAGTTGATACATATCGACCTCTTGCGCAATCATAGGCACATACTCACTTGTAACCGAACTATTGCCATCGGAAATAGTCAATGATGCACTTGCCGACTGTGTACCTGCGAATAAATTTTCGCCTGATGCAGTAACTGAAATAACACCATTTTCGGCATCTGCCTCAAACTTTACAATCGGCATATCAACAAATGACACTGCACGAGTTTCGGTATAGACTGCATCAACCTTAACGGCACTCTCCCACACCTTTGCCAACTCGGCAACGCACTCCTTTGGCGATACCTTAAAGTCAAGCAGGACTTGGCTTGCTCCACTGATATATTTTAGTGTAGCCTTGTTGTCGTTGTAAGTTGGAATATACGACACCGACTGAATACGCGCCAAGAGATTTTCAACCTTGTCTTCAACAGCCTTTAAGCGTGCTTCAAGGTCGGCGATTCTATCGTTCAAACTCTTTACCTCTGCGTTGATTTTTGCAGTCAGTTCCTCGCCCAACTTGCTTGTCGAACTCTGCAATGCTCCGAGTTGTGCAACAATAGTATTGTACTGCTCGACAGTGGCATACGCCGCAGCAGCCTCACTCTTTGCATTTGCAATTTGGGTATCGACATAGTTCTGCAAATCGTTGATTGATTTTTCGAGTGCCGAATCTTTTTTCTTCAAATCGGCAATCTCGGAAGCAGTTGCATTATTGCTCTTTTCGAGTTCGGAAATCTGTTCTTTGATAGCCTCATCGGTTGCTTTGAGTGATTTAAGTTGAGTGTTAATACTCTCAATCTGTTCCTCGATAGAAGGCACAGCTTGCTCCAACTTGTCGAGGCGCTCATCAATCGCGTTGATGTCGTCTGTATAATCAACACAGCCGACAAGCAATGCAATTACTGAAAAAAGAAGAAATTTCTCCATTGTTGTAAAGTTTTTTTTGCCCACCTACCCCGAATGTGCGGTTAGTATAAAAAGAAAGTGTGAGGCAGTTCGTTTATCTGATAGAAGGCATTTGGCGTAGCCCAAGCATAAATAAACAAAACCTCACACCGGTTGGTATATCGGAATGATAACCATACACGATGATGAGCGTCTTTGCTATCCTTATGCTTTCCAAATCGCCAAATTTTTCTACCAAGGATTAGCGAAACACTTTCACTAATTATGTCTGCAATCCGTAGACTGCACCACAAATTTAGAAATTATTTTCGAGAGTTGCGGTATTGTGCGCAAAAATTTTTAATTTTGCAGAAAGATAAATAAACCGTCATTGCGAGGCTTGGTACAAGCCGTGGCAATCTCCATTATTGTAATTAAAAAAAAGAGGGAGATTCCCACGCTCATTGCATTCGCTCGGAATGACGATATATAAATAAAAATTACCTTAATTGTCAATTCTCAATTGTCAATTGTCAATTAAATAGTGAATTATGGCAGAGGCAAAGAAGGCATATGTTTGTCGGGAGTGCGGGTACGATGCTCCGAAGTGGTTGGGTAAGTGCCCTTCGTGCGGTGCGTGGAACTCGTTTGATGAGTTGGTAGTGGCGAAGAAGGGCTCTTCGGTGGCTGCGGCGGTAACATCGTCAGCAGTACCAAAGGCGAAGCCACAACGAGTGCAGGATATCAAAACAGGCGAAACAAAGCGCATAGATGTCGGTCAGAGCGAGGTCAATCGTGTGCTGGGTGGCGGTTTGGTGCCAGGCTCGGTTATCCTTGTGGGCGGTGAGCCGGGTATCGGAAAATCGACTCTTGCACTGCAACTCGCCTTGGCGGACAACAACTTGCGCACGCTCTATGTGTCGGGCGAGGAGTCTGCCGAGCAGATTAAGATGCGTGCCGAGCGACTCGGCATTCACAACGAGGATTGCGTGGTCTATACCGAAACGCTCCTCGAAAATATCGTTGCACAGTGCGAGGCGATAAAGCCCGATATGGTGGTGGTCGATTCCATTCAGACCATCTACACCGATTTGGTTGATGCCTCAGCAGGCAGTGTGTCGCAAATTCGTGAGTGCGCCTCTACGCTCCTGAAATATGCAAAGGGTAGCGGCACACCTATATTTATAATTGGTCATATCACCAAGGAGGGAACTATCGCTGGCCCGAAGGTGTTGGAGCATATTGTCGATGTCGTGTTGCAGTTCGAGGGCGATGGAAACAACACCTACCGCATCTTGCGAGGTATCAAAAACCGCTTCGGTGCGACCTTTGAGATTGGCGTATTCGAGATGCTCGAAAAGGGGTTGCGCTCGGTTGAAAACCCTTCGGAGGTGCTTCTCTCGCACTATGACGAGCCTCTGTCGGGCATTGCCGTAGCGGCTACGGTAGATGGTATTCGCCCATATCTGTTGGAGGTGCAGGCGTTGGTTAGTCAGGCGGCATACGGAACGCCACAGCGCAACGCAACGGGCTACGACTCACGCCGAATGAATATGTTATTGGCGATTTTGGAGAAGCGAGTGGGGTTGAAGATGTTTCAGAAAGATGTATTCCTGAACTTCGCAGGTGGCTTCAGGGTGTCGGATACGGGCTTGGATTTGGCGGTTGTGGCTGCGGTGCTGTCGTCATACTTTGACCGCCCAATTAACGAGGGGTTGGCTCTTGCTGGCGAGATAGGCCTTTCGGGTGAGGTGCGCCCTGCGCCACGCACCGAGCAACGCATCAGCGAGGCGGCACGCTTGGGCTTTAAGAAGATTGTCGTTTCGGGTTATGCCTCGTTGCCGACCAAGAAGATTAAGGGCATCGAAATAGCCCGAATAAACACCGTCAGCGAGTTAGCTCGACACCTCTTTGCGGAGGCAGATTAGGGTTTTGCAAGGCGTAGGTCTTTGCGGTATAGAAATCCACTTAATGAGGTGAAGCCGGCTCCGAGAAATAGTTGCAGGCTCGCCTCATTCTCGTCTAATATGGTGGCGTATAGTGAGCGCATACCGAGCGACTTGGCATACTCTATCGTTAGGCGTAAAGCCTCTCTGCCGAAGCCTTTACGGCGATTACATAAATCAACGATTAAGATAGAGACAAACGCTTTGCGACCATCATACTCCGTAAGGTCGATTGTTCCCAATCGTTCGCCCTCGGGGGAGCAAATCATCAGTCGCAACTGTTCGGTCTGCTCGATTGTATATTGCATCTGCAACATAACAAAAAGTTTCACATTTTTGCGCGTGTATCTCTCCTTGAAGATGCCATAAAGAGGCTCATTGTTTGAGTTCTCCCATAAAAGCAGAGTGTCGATATCCGAAAAATCGACACTCCGCAAAATTACCTTATCGCCAACGATGCGGACCATTACAATCCGATAATAAGATTGCGCATCAACATTGCCACGCCCCAAGCATTGGCATTTCGCTGCATCTTCGATACGCGGAACTTGGTATCCTTATATACCAGACTCAACGAATACTTGTTGGTTGCAGATTTGAGAGGCAGCATAATATAATCGCCTGCGGCAGCAAGGTTTCCACCCACGATAACGCTCTCGGGGTTGAATATATTAATAAGGAATGCCACCGCCTTGCCGACCTTCTCGCCCGCCTCCTCGATAAGTTCGATGGAGAGGTTGTCGTCATTGCGTGCAGCATTGACAATATCGTCAATATGTATCTGCTCCTTCGCCTCGTAGCGCTTGCGGAGAATCGTGTTTGCACCGTTGCGTACCAACTCGTTCATCTTCTCCTCGATGGCGATACCCGAAACCTCGGTTTCGAGACAACCCTTCTTGCCACAGAAGCATATCTTCTCATTGTTGAAGAACGGAATGTGTCCGAACTCGCCGGCAAAACCGTTCTTACCGTAGTAGAGTTTGCCATCGCTTACGATACCAATCGCGACACCGAGTCCGAGATGGAGATAGATGACATTGCTCTCGGTCTTTGAGCGTGAGAAGTGATACTCGGCATAGCAGCGGGCACGAGTGTCGTTCTCGACAAGTACGCGCAGACCTATGTGACTCTCGATAATATCGCGTAAAGACTCCTCGAACGAGGTGAAGTAGTGGAACGAACGCCCCTCCGAAGTATTTACACGACCTACAATGCAGACTCCTAAACCGAGAATCTTTGAACGGTCTAACTCGCCCTCGTTAAGGAAGTGGAGTATGTTGTTGCAGATTGTTTCGAGGCACTGTTCGCTATCCACCAACTCGAAATTGTCGTATGCAACCTCCGATACCAAGTTGTTTTGCAGGTCGGTAATCACGCAGGTCATTCTGTCTCGACCAACATGCACACCGGCAAAGTAGAGTGTCGAGCAGGTTAAACCGAAGACATTGGGGCGGCGACCACCTTGTGTCTCAACCTTTCCCAAATCCGAAACAATATCCTCGTCTACCAACTCCTGAACGAGTTTGGTCATTGTCGGGATACTTATTTTCAACTCTTTGGTCAATTCGGCAAGCGTAACCTCTCCGTTGGTCGCCATGTAGGCGATGATATTTCGCTTGATGAGATTATTCTTATGCGACAAGCCTTTTTCGGTGGCTTGGTTGTTGAAAAAGTCTATTAAGGAGCTCATTTCCTGCTGTTATTTTTTGTTTAACCTACTACAAAGATAATAAAAAAGGCGGAAAAAATCCGCCTTTTGTTAAAAATTTTCAAAAAATCTTTATATTTTTTCAAAAAGTGGCTTTGCTCTCCACCTCTGCATTAGGTGCAATTTTGCGAATTAATCCCTGCAAAACATTGCCCGGACCGAGTTCTACATAGGAGTTGAAGCCATCTGCCGACATCTGCTCAATGATTTGGGTCCAGCGTACCGGAGCGGTCAATTGTGCAATTAAATTCTGTTTAATCTCTTCGGGCGAGGTGTGAGGTTTGGCATCAACATTCTGGTAGATTGGACAGGTAGGCTCGTTGAACGATGCTGCCTCTATTGCCTCAGCCAACTCCTTGCGGGCAGGCTCCATAAGCGGTGAGTGGAACGCGCCACCGACAGGTAATACCAATGCACGGCGTGCACCTGCCGTCTTCAACCTCTCGCAAGCCTCGTTTACGGCATCGACTGCGCCCGATATAACGAGTTGTCCGGGGCAGTTGTAGTTTGCTGCAACAACTACGCCCTCAACGCTATTGCATACCTCCTCGATGGTGGAGTCGGGTAGTGCCAGCACTGCCGCCATAGTTCCCTTCTCGACCTCGCAAGCCTTCTGCATAGCCATTGCACGCTTGGCTACAAGTCTTAAACCCTCCTCGAAAGATAATGCGCCCGAAACCACCAATGCCGAAAACTCGCCAAGCGAGTGTCCTGCAACTGCTGATGGCTCTACGCCGAGCACCTTAGCAAGTATGACCGAGTGAAGAAATACCGCAGGTTGTGTAACCTTTGTTTGCTTCAACTCCTCTGCGGTACCCTCAAACATTATATCGGTAATTCTGAAACCGAGTACTTCGTTTGCTCTCTCGAACATAGCTTTTGCCTCAGCATTCTGTTCGTAGAGCTCCTTTCCCATTCCGCTAAATTGTGCTCCCTGACCGGGAAAAATATAGACTTTACTCATATTTTACGATATTATTTTATTAAAAAAGCCTTGCAAATATAGTAAAAACTATCTAAATTTGTACAATTAACCATTTAAGTATACTATTATGAAAAGAACATTTTTACTAATCATTATTGCATTTGCGTTTGTTTTCAATGCTAATGCACGCGACATCAAAGTTTTAGCCATCGGAAACAGTTTCTCGGTGGATGTTGTAGAACAAAATCTTCACGAACTCGCAAAGGCAGAGGGCACAACCCTTATTATTGGCAACCTATACATCGGTGGTTGCGGTTTGCAGAAACATCTCTCAAATCTTCGCAAAGAGAAAAAAGCCTACTCCTATCGCAAGGTAGATGAACATGGAGAGAAAACTACCACTCCAAAGGTGTCGATACAGCAGGCTCTCGCAGATGAAAAGTGGGATTATATTATGGTTCAACAAGTTAGCGGATTCGGTGGCGTTTATGCCTCGTTTGGCAGATGCTTGCCAGAGATGATGACTACTCTGAGAAGTTTGACACCATACAAGCCTAAGTTTATCATTATGCAGACTTGGGCATATCAGAGCGACAGCGACCATCAGAGTTTTTCGATTTATAACTACGACCAGATGACAATGTACAACGCTTTGGCGGAGTCTTACAACAAGGTATTTAATGACAAGCAGTATGGTTTCCACGCTATTGTACCTAACGGCACTGCTATTCAGAATGGTCGTACGGTATTTGGTGATACGCTTACCCGCGATGGTTTCCATCTCGACAAGCGTATTGGTCGCTATCTTGGAGCCTGCACTATGTGCGAAGTATTGCTTGGCAAGTCGGTAGTGGGTAATAAATATAGACCAAGCGGCATATCCGAAGAGGAGGCTCTCCTTGCACAGAAGGCTGCACATGCCGCAGTGTTAAAGCCGAATGAGGTTACTCCTATCGAGTAAAAAGAGCCTGTCTAACAAGTAAAAAGTTAGACAGGCTTGTTAGTTGTAGAGGACTGTAGAGAGAAAGATTGGCCTAAAAATTTCAATAATCAAAAATCGTAATAGTTTCAATAAAATCGCACTATACAGCGTATATTTGTGTTAAATAGAGGCTAGCCGTGTTCAGATTGCTCATATTCGCTCTGTTCGCTCTGTGATTATAGATATTAGTTTTGTTGTTATTGTCGTTATTAGGTCTATCAGTTATTAGTTTTGCCAATTTTCGTAGGTTGTGTGCCATCGCTATCAAACCGAATTCAATATTCACTTTCGGCATTGAGCGCAAGAGAAATCTGCGAAAATGGTGGGCATCTTTAATCTGCCCAAAGACAGCTTCGGGTTCTATGGGGCGTTTTGAGCGATGATATAATCCTCGCTCGGAGGTTAGCAGTTACCTCACTTGTCTCTTGTATTCGTTGAGCGAGTGATTTACCTCTATCTCTCGATTGCCCTTTGCCTTTGTACACTCCTTTTTTAGTGGACAATCCGAGCAATCTTCACATACATATCTATCGACTCTACTCTCGTAGCCTAATTCTGTTGTTCGAGTGTAAGTTTCTCTCCCGATACTGCTTCGGTGTCAATCTATATTCTCGCTTAAAACGATTTGTAAATTGTGATTGATTCACAAAATGGCACTTATGGCTGATCTCCTTAATAGATAACTCCTCCGATAAGAGTAGTTCAGCCGCATTGTGAAGATGCTGCTTAACAAACCAACGATGCGGTGGCAATTCGTAATACTCGGTAAACCTCTTCTTAAAAGCCGTAACGCTCATATTACAAAGATTGACGCATCGAGCAGAGAGTATGGTTTGACATCGGCTTTTTGCAGCAGATGATGAATTACACAGGGCTTATGGAGGAGTTTGAGAAGACCTTTGCAGGAACAAAGGATTACTACGGACACTTCCAGCCTCACTACATTGACACGATTCTTATTGGTCGATTGGCTTTCGCTGCCGACAAGGAGGTAACATCATACAAGTTGGAGATTGTAGCCTCGCAATTAGGCGTAGACCTCGACGATGCCCACGATGCCGCAGCCGATGTAACAGCAACCCTCGATGTGCTTGGCGTCTACACCTCACGCTTGAGAAACAACGAAGGAGCGACAATGACAACTGGACAACGAGATAAAACACGAAAACATTTTAAGATATGACACAGGAAAACAGACTCCAGGAGGAAGTGCCCGAGACCATCACATTTCGCACTGCTGACCGAATGATGTATGGTGCTTTGGGATACGACGGCAATGAACTGATGGCTGTGATTTCGGGCTACGACCTCGAAATAAAGTTCAATATGCGACTCATCAACTCACTGGCTGATGCCGAGGCGTGCGCCAATGCTCTGGCCGATGTCTTCTATGAGGCACTGATGGATCAATTAATTCGAGAAAATAAACCTTTTGCTAAACCTCCCGAAGCAAAAACACCTACTCTTAAATAAAAGAGAAAGAATATGTCG
>JAZRJD010000077.1:0-2972 GCA_045645625.1 Alistipes sp. | reverse complement strand
ATTTCAAACACAACTTTTAAAGATGCATTCTAACACATTGAAAATAAAGTGCTTAATATGTTGCAGATTCTTGCGAATTAACTTGCGTGTTCCAAAATGTGATGTTATGTTTGCACTACAATAAAGCAGAGTTAAACACTTAATACTGAATAGATTATGACACGCAAAGAGAACCTTTTAGTTGAGATTTACAACCTTCGCAACCAGATTGCCGAGATTAAGGGCAACACGATCGTAAACATCGAGGAGTTTAGCCAGACACGCAAGTTCCGCGATGAGGCTGCCGAGTGGAAGGAGTACGAACTCAAACTCCGCATCGAGGAGCTCAAGAAGAGTCTTGAAAAGGCAAAGGTCGAGGCTGCACAGCAGGCAGCTGCTGATGCCTTCTACGCAACCGAGCAGGGTCAAGCCTTTAAGCGCGAGTGCGAGGAGAAGCGCATCCTGCTCGGTAATGAGTACGACTGCGCAGAGAGTGCAACCCTCGAACTCATCGAAAGCCACCTCCAGGCTTCTCTTGGCAAGCAATGGCGAGCTAATCGACTCTCGACAAGTTATGTGGAGTTTGCGGTAGTAGATGCCGAGAACAAGCCGATTTTCGGTCAGAGCGTATCAATCTACTACGAGAAGAAGTGCTGGCTTGGCGGAGAACGCTTCCAGATTAATGTTGGCACATGTGGTAGCCACGACCTGCTCCCAGAGGAGCGTGGCTACACAATGGCTGATTTCTACATCGGCATCGGTAAGCTCCACGCCAACACCGAGCTGCTCGAAACAATCAAGGATGCACTTTTCTACTACGCAGAACGCATAGCAGATATTCAGAAAGAGGTGCGTGAGTTGGACGAACTGGTAAAGAATCCAACCCGCGCCTAAACGACAAACCTAACCCAGGTCTTGGCTGCCTACAACGCGGATAAGCAATGCAGGCAGGAGCCGACTTCCAACGAGGTCGGCTCCACTCACTTGGAGTGTTGCAAAAAGTGCTTAACTTATTGAAAATAAAGGGGATAATACTTGCGTGTTCCAAATAGTGATGTTATGTTTGCACTACAATAAACAACTAAAACAGAGTGAATTATGAAGACCAGAATTAACCAAATCCACAAGCAGCTCGACCGCCTTGAGCGCGACTTTATGTTCAACAGCAACCGCATGCAGGAACTTTCGAACGAGAACAGACGCGGTAGTTCTGAATATTGGCGACTCCACGAGGAGTGCAAGGGCATCAACGACACGATCCGCGAGTTGCTCCAGGAGCTTTGGAAACTTCAAGATGAGGAATAATACATAGCACCGACAGACCATGAACAACAATATTAAAACGGGCGACAAGGTACGATTTGCAATAGCAATCGAGAGTTGCGAGGAGAACACACAATTTGTAGTTGTTGACGACTACGGAGCAGACTGCAACCGATGCAAGGTGCGCCTGGTGTGCGACCTGCCAATACCACCGACTTATGTATATTTCAAAGAGGATTTAATCGTAGTAAAATAGAGAGCCATGACACGCAAACAAGCAGCAGAGATAGCAAGACGCTACTACACATTCAACACTGGCGAGATGCCCAACGAGGTACGCATCAGCATCTACAACATGGAAGATGGCATAGCCAAGTGTACGATCCCCGCAACACACCGAGGCGATAAAGTTATCTACGAGGTTGAGCTCAACACCATAGCCAACACAATCGTAATGAAGCGCATTGAGAACGAGAGTCCCCTGGCAGACTTCTTGCGCACCGAAACACGCCTATCAACCCTCAATAAGGGCGACAAGTTCCGCTTGGAAGGCGACTGCGTGGTGTACACCTATTACGGAGCTTACGAACGCTACGGAAGCCTTATGTACGGCTTCAGCCGAGTAGACAACAACGAGCTCTTCTGGCTCAGCAACGATGCGAATGTTTACCCTTTGTAATAAGATATATGCACCAGACAAAACAGCAGCGCGAAAGTCCCTACCAGGTAGGACAGCGCATCAGAATTATCCACCTCGAAGGCGAGGATAACCGCTACGATGGCAAGGAGGGCGTAATTGAGAATATAGATGCCATCGGTCAGCTTCATGGCACTTGGGGCGGATTGGCGATAATCCCCGAAGCAGATGACTTTCGTGTGATCGGATAATAAGCAACTCACTCTGTTGAAGCCGAGACCCGTTTGGATCTCGGCTTGCTTTTATAGGTGACCTATGGTCATCTCTTGTCGCCCGATGAGAATCTACCTTTATCGCAAAGATGTGATAAATGGCAGAATTCGGACTAAAATATTATGCGGAGATGCGCAGCAAGCACCACAACATCTTGTGGCGCGTGGAGATTGCCGAGCGCGGCTATGCAGGTTCCTCGGAGGAGATGACCTTCGCGGGCGATGAGCCTATCATCATTACCTGGGAGGCGCGTGGCGATGAGTTCTATGCTCCCGTTAAGGCTTCCGAGGCTACCATCAACATTCTCTGCAAGGACAACTTCCATTATTTGTCCCTTTTCACTTCCGATGCTCGTCAGTTCCGCGTGAGCATCTTCCGTTCTGGCGCACTCTATTGGCGTGGCTTTGTCACTGCTGACCTCTACTCCGAAACCTTCACAGCACCGCCTTACACCGTTACCATTAAGGCTGTCGATGGCTTCAACCTCCTGGAAAGTTACATCTTCAAAGACCTGATGTCGATAGGCACTTCGGGCAGGCTCTCGCTGTGGAACTTAACCACGCGCTGTCTCGACCTCCTGGAGCTTGATATGGAGGTGTCGGATTGGCTCGACCTCTATGGCGAGGGTATGAACGAGGGCATCTCGCCCCTGCGCCAGACCTACATCGATCTGGAACGGTTGTACTATGTCTACGAGGAGCCTACCTACCGCGAAATCCTCGAACTATGCCTGCTCCCATTCGCTGGGCAGATATTCCAGTCGAGTGGCGCACTCCATATCCGCAGAGCCATCTCGCTCTACCAGAGCAGTCGCCCCGTT
>JAZRJD010000076.1:0-9570 GCA_045645625.1 Alistipes sp. | reverse complement strand
TAAAAATATGGCTTTCAAATTAGATTCCAAAATTCCTGCTGGTGAGTTGGCTCAGAAGTGGAGCAACCACAAGGCGGCTATCAAGGTTGTTAGCCCTGCTAACAAGCGTAAGTTGGATATTATCGTTGTAGGTACCGGTCTCGGTGGTGCGAGTGCCGCTGCTTCGCTCGGCGAGTTGGGTTACAATGTTAAGGTCTTCTGCATTCAGGATTCGCCACGCCGTGCGCACTCTATCGCTGCACAGGGTGGTATCAACGCTGCGAAGAACTATCAGAACGACAACGACTCGGTATATCGCCTCTTCTACGATACTATCAAGGGTGGTGACTACCGCGCTCGTGAGGCGAATGTATATCGTTTGGCAGAGGTGTCTAACCTCATTATCGACCAGTGCGTAGCACAGGGTGTACCTTTCGCTCGTGAGTACGGCGGCTTGTTGGCTAACCGTTCGTTTGGTGGTGCGCAGGTATCGCGTACATTCTATGCTCGTGGTCAGACCGGTCAGCAGTTGTTGCTTGGTGCATACGCAGCATTGAACAAGGAGATTGCGGCAGGCTCGGTTAAGTCGTACACTCGTCACGAGATGCTCGATGTTGTTGTTGAGAATGGCGAGGCAGTAGGTATCATCGCTCGTAACCTCGTAACAGGTGAGATTGAACGTCACGGTGCTCACGCAGTAGTTATTGCTACCGGTGGTTACGGAAATGTATTCTTCCTCTCGACCAACGCTATGGCATCGAATGGCTCGGCTGCGTTCCAGTGCTACCGCAAGGGTGCAGGTTTTGCAAACCCATGCTTCACTCAGATTCACCCTACATGTATCCCTGTACACGGTACACAGCAGTCGAAGTTGACTCTGATGTCGGAGTCGTTGCGTAACGATGGTCGTATCTGGGTACCAAAGAAGTTGGAGGATGTCGAGGCTTTGCGTAAGGGTACTTTGAAGCCTTCGCAGATTGCCGAGGAGGATCGCGACTACTACTTGGAGCGCCGCTATCCTGCATTCGGTAACTTGGTACCTCGTGATGTTGCTTCGCGTGCTGCAAAGGAGCGTTGCGATGCAGGCTTCGGCGTAAACGAGACAGGTTTGGCTGTATTCCTCGACTTCAAGACCGCTATCGAGCGTTTGGGTAAGGAGGTTATCAAGCAGCGTTATGGCAACTTGTTCGATATGTACAAGGAGATTACCGATGTTAATCCATACGATGAGCCAATGCAGATCTTCCCTGCTGTTCACTACACAATGGGTGGTATCTGGGTTGACTACAACTTGATGACTACCGTTCCGGGCTTGTATGCTATCGGCGAGGCTAACTTCTCTGACCATGGTGCTAACCGCCTCGGTGCTTCGGCGTTGATGCAGGGCTTGGCTGACGGTTACTTCGTATTGCCTTACACTATCGGTGACTACCTCTCGAAGAAGATTCAGGCTCCGAAGGTGTCGACCGCAACTCCTGCTTTCGATGAGGCAGAGAAGGCTGTTAAGGCGAAGATTGAGAAGTTGCTCTCGATTAACGGTAAGCAGTCGGTTGACGATATCCACAAGCGTCTCGGTTTGATTATGTGGGACAAAGTAGGTATGGCTCGTACCAAGGAGTCGTTGGAGAAGGCTATCGTTGAGATTCAGGCTCTCCGCAAGGAGTTCTGGGCAGATGTTAAGGTTGTCGGCACGGCAAACTCGTTCAATGTTGAGTTGGAGAAGGCGTTGCGTTTGGTTGACTTCCTCGAACTCGGTGAGTTGATGGCGCGCGATGCTCTCAACCGCGAGGAGTCGTGCGGTGGTCACTTCCGCTCGGAGCACCAGACCGAGGAGGGCGGGGCACTTCGTCACGATGACAAGTTCGCATACGCAGCCGTTTGGGAGTACAAGGGCGAGAACGAGGCTCCTGAACTTACTAAGGAGGCTCTCGACTACGAGTTTACTCACCGCGCACAGCGTAACTACAAAGACTAATTTTTTGGCGTTGGATTTTTAGAAAGGAAAAGATTATGAATTTCACATTGAAAATATGGCGTCAGAAAGACGCTCAGTCGAAGGGCGCATTCAAGGAGTACAAGGTTGAGAATGTATCTTCGGATACCTCGTTCCTCGAAATGCTCGATATTTTGAACAATGACCTCGTACACAAAGGCGAGGAGCCTGTGGCATTCGACCACGACTGTGGTGAGGGTATCTGCGGTATGTGTTCGTTGCACATCGACGGTCACGCACACGGCCCATCGCAGGCTGTTACTACCTGCCAGATTTATATGCGTCAGTTCAAGGATGGTGCTACCATCACCGTTGAGCCTTGGCGTTCAGCAGCATTCCCTGTAATCAAGGACCTCGTAGTAAATCGCTCGGCTTACGATCAGATTTTGCAGGCAGGAGGCTTTATCTCGGTACGCACTAATTCGGTACCTGATGGTAACGCTATTCCAATTCCGAAGGCAGATGCAGACGAGTCTATGGACGCTGCTGCTTGCGTAGGTTGTGGTGCTTGTGCTGCAACTTGTAAGAATGGCTCGGCGATGTTGTTCGTTGCTGCTCGTGTATCTTCGTTGGCGAAGTTGCCACAGGGTCGCGTTGAGGGCGCACGCCGTGCAAAGGCTATGGTTGCAAAGATGGACGAACTCGGCTTCGGTAACTGTACTAACACTGGTGCTTGTCAGGCAGAGTGTCCAAAGCAGATCAGCATTGCGCACATTGCTCGTCTTAACCGTGAGTTCTTGGCTGCAAAGTTGGAGGACTAAAAGTCGCCTAACGGCGTTAAGAAGATGTGTTCCGAGGTTTCGGGACACATCTTTTTGTTTTTGCGAACTCCCACCCTTGTCAAGGCGCAACGATTATAGGGGTGATAGGGGTAATAGGGGTAATAGGGTGCGCGTAAGCAAATTAAGAATTGAGAATTATTTTTTAATTCATAGTTCTCCGCTCTCCGTTTTCCTCTCTCAGTTAATCCTGCTTCGCAGGCTTTTCTTCCTCGCGGCTCGGCATAGTGCAAACAAGTTTGCCCTCTGCTCTCGCTCCGCATCGTCAGTTCTCCGCTAAAAATGTATTTTGTAATTTAACTTTTTATCCTTACCTTTGTCTTAATATACATATAGTGTTTTTTTGTTGCAAACCCTAAGCCAATGGCTAATGGCTAGCGGCTATTAGCCCGAAAAATATGCGCCGTCTGCTAACCCTCTTTATCGCTGTTTTCTCCTGCCTTGTGGCGTGGGGACAGAGTGCTATGGTTAGTGGACGACTCTTTGATGCCGATACGAAAGAGGGCATTCTCGGAGCGATTATCGAGATTACCTCACCTCGCGACACACTCTTTCGCCGACACTGTACCTCAGGCTATGGCGGCTACTTCAAATCCTCGCCACTCCCACGCGGAGAGTATAAACTCACCTCTACATTCCTCGGCTATGCCGACTACGAGCGCACCTTCAAGATTGATGCTCTGCCCCTCAACCTTGGCGATATGGTGATGAAGCAGGCGGCTATCGATGTCGGCGTGGTCGTAAAGACGGTCGTGGTACCTCGTGCCAAAATTATGGGCGACACACTGCGCTATACTGCCTCACAATTCAAGGTTACGACCGATGCTGAGTTGGAGACCTTGCTGCGCAAACTACCCGGTGTATCGATAAACAATGGAAAAATCGAGGCACAGGGCGAGGCGGTAACGGCGATTTATGTAGATGGAGAGCAGTTCTTTGGTGGTAGTGTTCAGCAGGTGTTGCAGAGTATTCCGGCACAGGCGGTCGAGAGTATCGAGGTCTACAACCGTATGAGCGAGGCATCGCAGATTACGGGCGTTGATGATGGTCGCGGTGGCAAGGTTATCGATATCAAAACCAAGAGTTCTCTCTCGCATAGTGAGTTCGGTAAGATGCACGCTGCGGGTGGCGTGGGTGGCGAAAGAACACCCAATCGTACCGCGATGGGACAATATACCGATAAGTTGAAGGGGCGATACTCGGCAGGAGGCGCACTGAATATATTTAGAGGCGATACCCGTATTGCAATTATGGCGTTGGCGAACAACCTCAACAAACAAAACCTCTCGGACGAGGGTATCTCAATATCGGGCTCGACCAACCGCTCTAATGCTTCCTCCTCCTTCTCGGTCAATCGCCAGTCGGGTATTGCGGCGACCGAACTGTTTGCCCTGAACTACTCGGATAAGTGGGGTAAGCGTAAGAGGGCGAGGTTTGACGGCAATGTATCATTCAAACATACCAATAGTCACAATCAATTCGCAATAGACCGTTGGTACAACCGACCGGCTAAACTCGACACCATACACTACGACCAGTTTGCCAATCCGAACAATCTAAACCTTAATTTGAATGGTCGTCTGTCGTGGAAGGTGGCAAAGCGTCAGCGACTGCTCCTCACGCCATCGTACTCCTATACAAATAACTTCTCGATAAATCAGCAGGATACAACCTCGATGCGACTGCCGGGCTCGGAGTCGGGCGTTCGCTACTACCCGAGTTACAACGAGGGACGAAGCATATCGCACAACGCCTCGTTGAGTGCTCAATACAACTACAACTTCCTCAAACGAGGTCGTGTATTGTTGATATCGGCGAATGGTAGATATAATAGCAACGAGAGTTGGCGTAACTACAACTCCTATTCGGGTACGCAGGCTGTTGATGCACTGCGCAAATACTCCTACTCGCGAAATAATACCGACCAATCTACGGCAGAGGGTCACTTGCAGACAACTTTCCGCGAGAGAATTGGTCGCAGGGTAGTAGTAAACCTCTCCTACGAAGGACACTACCAAAAGCGTACGCGCGACATCTTCAACTATACGACAGACGACACCTACACGCCGCTTACCGAGAAGATTAAGCCGAAGAGTTCATCGATATATACGAGCGACTACTGGTACCACGAGGCGAGTGCCGGTATGCGCTATGGCAAGGGGCGAAATTGGTTTTCGGTGAATTTCCGTTTCCGCGACATCACTACCGATGTAACATATTACGGTATACCGGGACGAATGCTCGAAACACCTACTACGAAGCGTTCACACTATCAGCGTTTTCTCTACAATGCTACGGTTAATGTCGCAGCAAACAACAAACACAGCCTTCGTGCTTCGTTCAATTCGAGGTTGCGTATGCCGGGTATCTGGGACTTGAACGATATGTACAATGTGAACAATAGTTCCTACCTCTCGGTCGGAAACCCCGACTTGAAGCCGATGCAGGAGCACAACTTCTTTGTACGATATACCAATGTCTCGGCTCGCTTCGGTACAACCTTTATGGTGATGGGCAAGGTACAGCATATACAGGACTATGTGGGCTATAAGGTCGCCTACGAGCCGGGAAAGATAAAGTTACCAGACTATATCAACGATAAGGGCGAGTGGCACTACGCGACCTACAACCCTGTACAACTCTCACAGAATGTCAATCTCGATGGCTACTGGTCCTACGAGTTCCGCACCTCGTTGGGATTACCGTTGAAGCACCTGCGCTCCAATCTGAATATGGTCTTGGGCGGAACATACTCGGATATACCGATGGAGGTGGTGTCCTCGGAGTTGAAACCCGAAGAGATTGTCGATCCGGAGCAGGACTACAAATTTATTGCTCGGGGCGAGAATGTGATGATGCACAACACCAACGCCTACGCGCAGGTTACGCTCGGTAGTAACATCTCCGAGAATATCGACTTTATGGTTACTTGGCGTGGACAGTACAGTTACAACAACAGTAGCATAACGAGTTTCAACAACCAATACTTTATGCAGTATGTTCGAGGTAACATCAAGGCGGTGCTGCCGTTGGGCTTTACTTTGACTTCATCGGTGAACTTCACCCACTTCAAGGTCTTTACCCACAACTTCGATGACAACTTCACGCTGTGGAATATCTCGGTCGGCAAGAAGGTGCTGAACTCGTTGGGTGAGGTGGAGTTGTGTGTCGAAGATGTTCTAAATCAGAACTCCTCGTTTGGTCGCTATGTCATCGCAAGTTATTCGCAGTTGCGCTATAATACCGTACTCGGTCGCACATTTCTTGTGCGATTTACCTACAACCTGCGCAACCTCGGTGGTCAGGCTCGTAGAGATAGGAGTATGAGAAATATCCCGAATGACCCTCTTGGCGATATTCAGTCAAAACTGAACGGTCTGAAATTCTAAATCGCTTTTCTGATTAGTAATCAGGGATTTACGCTTCGTTTGTTGAAAAAGTTGAAAAAAATAGACTTTTTTGGTGCGACCGAAAGATGCAAAATCGTATCTTTACCCCTGAATTTATCCCCAAAGTGGTGGGGACTTAACCTAATAAAATATGATGAAAAACTTGAAAATTGGAGAACTTCTTGCGCGCGTACCCATCGTGCAGGGAGGCATGGGCGTAGGTATTTCGATGTCGCGTTTGGCATCTGCCGTAGCCAATGAGGGCGGTATCGGAGTAATCTCGGTAGCCGGTCTCGGACTTGTTTATAAGGATTACTCTTCCGACTTTAACAAAGCAACTTTGTGGGGTTTGAAGGAGGAGATTCGCAAGGCACGCAAGGCATCGAAGGGTGTTATCGGCGTGAACATTATGGTTGCGATGACCGACTTTGCCAACCTCGTAAAGACGGCTGTTGCCGAGAAGATTGATGTTATCTTCTCGGGTGCGGGACTTCCGCTCAACCTGCCATCGTTCCTGACCGAGGGTTGCAGGACCAAACTTGTACCTATCGTATCTTCGGCGCGTGCATTGAAGGTTATCTGCCGTCAGTGGATTGGCAAGTACAACTATGTGCCCGATGCTGTTGTTGTTGAGGGACCAAAGGCGGGCGGACACCTCGGCTTTACGAATGAGCAGTTGGCAGACGAGAACTGCACACTCGAAAATATCCTGCCCGAGGTTGTGGCTGCGGCACGCGAGATTGGCGCAGAGCATGGCAAGGATATACCTGTAATTGCGGGTGGCGGAGTATATACCGGCGAAGATATATACAATATTATGGCACTTGGAGCCGATGGGGTGCAGATGGGTACTCGCTTCGTGGCTACCGAGGAGTGCGATGCATCGGAGGAGTTCAAGCAGTGCTATGTCGATGCCACAAAGGAGGATGTGCAGATTATCCAGAGCCCTGTCGGTATGCCGGGACGAGCGATACACAACTCCTTCCTCGACAAGGTTAAGGAGGGACTTGCGCGACCAAAGGCGTGTCCTTTCGACTGCATCAAAACCTGCAATGTCGAGACCTCGCCATACTGCATTATGCTGGCACTCTACAACGCCTTCCGAGGTAAGATGTCGCACGGCTACGCCTTCTGTGGTTCGAACGCGTGGAGGGTTGATAGAATAATGAGTGTCAAAGAGTTGTTTGCAACACTACAAACAGAGTTTGAGGAGCGATGCAGACGATAATAGAAAAGGGGGCTTGTCGCTCCCTTTTTCTATTGATTGTATGTTATTTCAACCATTCAGCAACCGAAGCATCTGACGGCATTCGCAGGTCGCCTCGTGGAGAGAGCGATACCGTTACCACCTTCGGACCATCGGGTGCAGCCGAGCGTTTGAACTGCTGCGAGAAGAAACGGCGCAGGAACACTTTTAGCCAATGAGCAATCTCCTCCTCCGAAAACTCTCCGCAGAATGCGCGACACGCCAAATACTCAATTTTCGCAGGCGAGAAGCCATTGCGCAGGAAGTTGTAGATAAAGAAGTCGTGCAGGGCGTAAGGACCTACCAAATCCTCGGTCTTTTGCGCTATATTGCCCTCGTTGTCGGCAGGGAGCAACTCAGGACTTACGGGAGTATCTACAATATCCTTCAAAGTTGTGCGCACTTGTGCGTTGGTGTCGTTCTCAGCGCACCACTCAACAATTTTGCGCACCAAAGTTTTAGGGATTGAGCAGTTAGGGTTGTACATCGACATCGAATCGCCATTGTAGGTTGCCCAGCCGAGTGCTGCCTCGCTCAAATCGCCCGTGCCGATAACGATGCCACCCTCCAAGTTCGCCAAGTCCATAAGTATCTGCGTGCGTTCGCGTGCCTGCGCATTTTCGTATGCGGCACCTCGCTCGTTAGGGTTCAAACCGATATCGGCAAAGTGCTGTTCGCAAGCCTTACGAATCGAAATTTCTCTGGTTGTGATACCCAACTCGCGCATCAATGTAAGCGCATTTTGGTAGGTGCGGTCGGTGGTGCCAAAGCCCGGCATCGTAACACCGATAATCCCTTTACGGTCGAGTCCGAGCGTGTCGAAAGTAGCCGCTGTTACCAACAACGCCAAGGTCGAATCCAAACCGCCCGAAATACCGATAACTGCGCACTTGCAGTTGATGCTCGAAAGGCGTTGTGCCAAACCTGCGCACTGAATTGTGAACGCCTCGGCACATCCCTCGTTCAAGTCAGCAGGGATAAATGGTGCAGGGTTAATCTCGCGCTCCAATTCGCTGTCAGGTTGCGCAACATCGATTTTTATCACATCGAAGCGATTGTCGAGGTTTATGAACGATGTGTGACGGCGACGCTCGTTGAAGATATGCTCAACATCGATATCTGCAACTGTCAATCGTGCATCACGCACAAATCGCTCACGCGCAGCGATGATTTTGCCATTTTCGGCAATTATGCCGTTACCCGTAAATACAAGGTCGGTCGAGGACTCTCCCACGCCAGCCGATGCGTAGATGTAACCGCACAAGGCGCGTGCCGACTGCTGCTTGATAAGCGAACGCAAGTAGCTGTGCTTACCCAAAATTTCGGGCGTAGCCGAGAGGTTGAAGATAAGCGTTGCTCCTGCCAAAGCCATATCTGACGATGGCGGTGCAGGTACCCACAAATCCTCGCAAATCTCCACTCCAAAGCGTGTGCCGTGAACATCAAACAAGAGGTCTGTGCCGAAGCGCACTCGCTGTCCGCAGATTGTAATCTCGGCATTGCGAATATCGCGCCCCTCCGAAAACCAACGGCTCTCGTAGAACTCCGAGTAGTTCGGGATATAACTCTTTGGTACGATACCGCAAATCTTGCCGTTGGCAATCACTACGGCGCAGTTGTAGAGGTTGTTTTTGTAGTATATCGGCATTCCGATAATCGACACAATAGGTCGTGGAGTGGCGAGAAGTTGTTTTAACGCCTCATCGCCAGCCTCGATAATTCGTGACTGCAAAAAGAGGTCGCCGCAAGTGTAACCCGTCATTGAGAGTTCGGGAAATACCACCACACTCGCACCACGCTCCACCGCCTCGGCGGTCATCTTATCCACCGCCTCGGCGTTGGCGTGACAATCGGCAATATGTACCAGCGGTGTTGCCGCCGCAACCTTTATAAATCCGAATCTTGACATAGTAATTCTTTAATCCTCAATCTTGTAAATTGCTACGCTTGTAGGCTTCATAGTGAAGGTGTGTCCCTCCTTTGAAGTCTTGCACTTTGTGAGTTTGGCGTTGTTACCATATACCCACTCTGCCTTCTTGCCAAGTGGTGCGATCTTGCCCTCAACCTCGCGGTCAGCAGGGTTGAATACCACAACATACTTCTCATCGCCTAAGGTGCGTGTATAGATCATAGGGTAAGGGTTGTTCAAGTCGCCCACATACTTCCATTCGCCCTCTACACCGA
>JAZRJD010000075.1:0-3454 GCA_045645625.1 Alistipes sp. | reverse complement strand
TACATTTGTCTTCCTAAGACCGCTTGGCCTCCGACTTCAAAGAGCTTATCGATGCCACGCTCCACAGCCGCGAGATACACGCCCACGCCAAGCATATCAACTCTCACCCGCAGTTCTTCACTCCCGTAGAGCGTGCCTGGGCAGTGTGGTTATGCTCGAAGCTCGGCTTTGCTTCGATGCTCGATGGTAGATTCGGCTACGACCGCACAGGTACAACAACTGGTAAGCTCCGCAATGCCAAGGATGCCTTTACCGAAGAGCTCTGCGGCAGACTCGACCATGTAACAATCGAATGTGAGGATGGTACAAACCTTATCAAACGCTACGACTGCGAGGAGGCGTTCCACTTCGTTGATCCGCCATATGTTGGAACGGACTGCGGACACTACAACGGAGCATTCAACGAGGAGGACTTCTCCAAGTTGCTCGAAACGCTATCTGAGGTCAAAGGTAAGTTTATGCTGACGATGTTCCCTCACAAGAAGATCGAGGAATTTGTTGAGCGTTGCGGTTGGACTATCCACCGCATCGAGCGCACCATCACCGCCTCCAAGACCTCACGCAGGCGACAAGAGGAGTGGATTGTAACGAACTACTAAATGGCAAAGGAGTACAATGATCCCGTATATATCGCCTCGTGCTCCTTCGGTAAGGATAGCATCGCCACCATACTTCTAGCACTCGAACACAACGAGCCACTCGATGCTGCGGTATTCTCCGAGGTAATGTTCGACCACTCACGAAATATCAGTGGCGAGATACCAGAGCACATCGAGTGGGTATACTCGGTGGCAATACCGCGCCTTGCTGAGCTGGGTGTTAAGGTTGATGTAGTGCGCTCGGAGAAGGATTATGTGACACTCTTTCATACCATCATACAGAGTGGAACGCACAAAGGTATGAAGCGTGGCTGGCTCATGGGTGGCAAGTGTAACGCCAACCGCGACCTCAAACTGCAACCAATTCACCGCTACTATAAGCAGTATCGTGATAGAGGTGTGGTGCAGTATGTAGGCATCGCAGTAGACGAGCCAAGGCGACTCGCCAGGATGCACGACAAAGGTTATATCCGCAAGGTAAGCCTGCTGGAGAAGTATGGTTACACCGAAGCGGATGCCTGGCGCAAGTGTGAGGAGTACGGATTGCTCTCGCCAATATACCAGACCGCACATCGAGGTGGGTGCTGGTTTTGCCCGAACTGCCGCATTCCCGTATTCTGCGACCTACGCAAAAAGCACCCGCACCTATGGCGCGAATTGCAGATACTATCGAAGGTGGAAAATAAGAGTTCCGAGGGGTTTGTCTATGGTCGTACATTCCCGCAAATTGAGCAAAAGATGGACGACTATGACAACACACAGCGACTATTCTAACATATTGAAAATAAAGTGCTTAATGTATTGCAGATTCTTGCGAATTAACTTGCGTGTTCCAAATAGTGATGTTATGTTTGCACTACAATAAAACAGAGTTAAACACTTAATACTGAATAGATTATGACACGCAAAGAGAAGCTTGTGATGGAGATTGCCGAAGTACGCTACCAGCTCCGAACATTGAAAGGCCAGTTGGCAGTTTCGCCAGAGGACTACTACAATAGCCGCATGTACCAACTGGAGGTGAAAAACAACAAGGTATACGAGTTGGAGGCGCAGCTTAAAGGTCTGAAAGAGTCGTTGGAAAAGGCAAAACTCGACACCCAAATCCAGCAGCGCACAGAAGCTTACTACGCGACCGCGGAGGGCAAGACCTATAAAGCAGAACGACAGCAAGCAGTCGAGGAGATTACAAACAAGTGGCAGGCGTTGGAAGACGAGACGATCCGCACCCTCGATGAGCAGATTAAGCATAGACTCGGTGCTCATTGGGGAGTAGGAACGCTTCGCAACACTTACCTTGAAATAGGTGTTTGCCACCCAGAGATACCTGGTAAGTTCTACTTCGGACAAACGGCAGAGATATACTGCTCACTTGACATCTGGAAGGAGAAACAACGCTTCGAGATAAATGTAGGTACTTGCGGCTCGACCGACCTTCTGGGTGGTAACACCGAGGGTGAGCGTTCAAGATTCTATATCGGCATCGGCCAGCTCTTTGCATCCACCGACCTCTGCGAATGGATCAAACAGACAATGATAGAATACCAGGAGCAGTCAGAAGCCTTCTTCAAGCAGATTAAGGAGATTCAAGATCAGATATCGAATCCACTACAAGCATAACCTACTCTAGGTCTTCGCTGCCTGATGCAAGAACAAGCACGCAGGCAGGAGCCGACTTCCAACGAGGTCGGCTCCACTCACTACTGAGTTGCTATCTTTTTAGCACATTCTTAATCATATGGCTTCGCATAGCCTTTGCAAATCGCTGTATGTTAGAGCCGAGCAAATGCTGAAACCAAACCTCCAAAAGAAGGAATGAGCCGATATAATATAGAGCCGTCCAAAGCCACTGGATTGGAGCGTAGTCTATATTCTGATTTATAACAACAATTGACCATATTGAGAAGCCAAGCATTACAATTGCTGTGTACCAACCAGGTGAGGGTTTTCCCAACTTAAAAATGAATATACCCATTGTGTGAATAAGTCCTTCGAAGATACCCAAAATAAAAATAGGGAACACCAACCACAGTATATCGGGAAAGAGCAGTGACAACGAAAACAACACTGTAATATAGGTGGCTGGGGCAATATGCGACTCGCCTGGAGGGAGCGTATTGGGATCAATACCTTGAACGCCACAGAATATCTTAACCAGACCTCCTCCTAATGCCTCCTCATACTCGTGAAGAGTAATTAAAAAATATGCTCCCATTACCAGTTTCTGAACAATTGAAATAGTATTCCAATTGCAGATTGCCCAAACAGCCCATCCGAGGAAGATAAGCGTCATAATGTGAATGTTGTTTCTTAGTAGCCAACGACTAAACTTTTTCATAACCGTAAGGATTTTGTATGTCAAACCATTACAAAGGTATGAAATTATTTTTTAAGAGCAATGCTTGCCGTGGAATAAATAGTGCTTAACTTATTGAAAATAAAGGAGATAATACTTGCGTGTTCCGAATAGTGATGTTATGTTTGCACTACAATAAACAACTAAAACAGAGTGAATTATGAAGACCTACAGATTGACAAAGACCGAGCTTAAAAACGGCAAATTCCTCTACGAGGTAAAGGACGAAAACAACAACACCATTTCCAAGCGCACATCGACTCGCGGACACTACATCGCCTGCACCATTGATGGTCAATTCTACTTCGGCCGACGAGACCTTATCGGCAAAGGTATGCATGGACAACTCCTCAATCAGGCGATTGTAGCCAAGAGCTACAGCGTTGAGCAGTGGGAGAAGGACCGCGAAGCATGTCGCAGGGAGCTCAACAAATGCATCGCCATTGAACGAAGCCTGCAGCGCAAGTTCAACCGTGATGACGAGTGGCTTGAGAGGTAC
>JAZRJD010000074.1:0-2420 GCA_045645625.1 Alistipes sp. | reverse complement strand
TTGATTTGATTATGGGGCCCGTAGCAAATGACAAACTCTATGCAACAATCACTCTTTATGAAAACGGTATATTGGATGCGAATGCTGCTATTGAGCAACTTAATACCCACCAGCTATTCGACCAATTATCGTTTCATACAGCAAAAGCATGTAAACTTTTAACTTTTGTTGAAACATTCGAGTTGTAGTACAACTACATTGCATTATTATACCCAAGCAGAGGCGACCCCTCTGCTTTTTTTGTGTCGTTGTCCAACCTTTTCGGGCGCAAGTCCCTACTCTTACAATGAAGCAACCACAATCGCACAGACAATACATTTATGTTTAACCAATAAAACCAAAAACTATGGAAGTATTAACAATCGAACACAGCGCTTTTCAGCAGCTGATTTTGCATCTTATTACTTAAACTCATTTTCGCTCCACATTTCGCACTGCGTCATAATAGTTTCGAGTGCAGCCTCCTGACCCTCTGGCGGATATTTATACTTTTTGAGTAGTCGTTTCACGATGCGACGCATACCGGCACGGGCGCTCTCCTTCATCGTCCAGTCTATGGTCTTGTTTGTGCGGAGTGCATCGGTCAGTTCGCGAGTAATGGCGATAAGTTGCTCGTTTGTATAGAAGTCCTGCACCGCCTCTGGTTTGGTTATGGCATCGTAGAAAGCCAACTCCTCGGTCGAGAGGTTGAGTTTCTTACTCTCCTCCTCACCATTAACAATTGCTCGAGCAGCTTTAAGCAACTCCTCGATAACCTCCTCATTTGTAAGCAAACCTTTGAGGTAATTGCTCATCGCATTTGCCAAAATCTCGGAGAATTTTTCAGCTCGTACGGTGTTAGTGCGCTGATAAACCCTTATCTGCTCGGCTATCAACTTACGCAACAACTCCACGGCAAAGTTCTTCTGCTTCATCTGTGCTATCTCCTCCAAGAACTTCGGGTCGAAAATCGAGAACTCCTCTTTGATGTCCGAGAAGAGGTTGATTACGCCCTCGCTCTTGATGCTCTGTTTAAGCAGTTCGTTTATGCGCTCATTAATCTCTCGGAACGAAATCTTACCCTTACCCTCAACACGAGTTAGCAGTGTGCGTACCGCCTCGAAGTAGGCCGCCTCCAATCGCTCCTCACGCTGCAATAGACTCTGACATAGCGACAGCGACTGACGGAGCAACAATGCCTCTTTGATGTATAATTTCTTCGTTTCCTCGCGCTCTGGGGCTTGCAGGAAATCGACACCACCCGCAATCGCCGCAGCGCGTGCCATATCCGACTCCCCATAGAATGCCGAATAGTCGAATCCGTGCAGCAGGTCGCGGCACACCTCCAACTTCTTCTGAAATTCGGGATAGGCGGTTTTCGAGATGTCGGTATCGCCGTAGTTTTTGCGGTCACGAATGGTGTAGTCGTTCATAGCCTGCTTCAATGCGGAAGCAATGCCCACATAATCGACCACCAATCCGCCCTGTTTGTCGCCAAATACGCGGTTTACACGAGCAATTGCCTGCATCAGGTTGTGCCCCGACATCGGCTTATATACATACATCGTCGAAAGCGACGGCACATCGAATCCCGTGAGCCACATATCCACCACAATCACCACTTTCAGCGGGTTGTCGTTATCCTTAAATCGCTTTTCGAGCTCCTTTTTGTGGGCATCGTTGCCGATTATCTCGCGCCACTCTTCGGGGTCTTTGTTGCCCGAAGTCATCACCACTGCCAACTTCTCCGTCCACGCAGGGCGCAACTCCAAGATGCGATGGTATATTTTCATCGCTATCGGGCGTGAGTAGGCAACAATCATCGCCTTGCCCGTCTGCTCATATTGGCGGTAGTTTTCGTAATGGTCGAGAATATCGCCCACGAGCGAATCTATCGTTTCGTCGGCGCCAAGTATGGAGTCAAGTCGTCCCAACTCTCGCTTGCTCTTTTCGATTGCATACTCCTCCGCCTCGTCGGCCATCGCCTCGTACTCATCATCTATACGGCGGAGCGTCGCCTCGTCGAGGTGCAGGTTTATCACTCGGCTCTCGTAGAACACAGGGCGTGTAGCACCATCGGCCACCGCCTGCGTCATATCGTAAACATCTATGTAGTCGCCAAACACCTCGCGTGTCGAGCGGTCTTTCTGCGAAATTGGCGTACCCGTAAAACCTATGTATGTGGCATTTGGCAGCGAGTTACGCACTCGGCGTGCTGCTCCCACCTTTACTCTACCTTCGCTGTCGATCTTCTCGGTCAGTCCGTATTGGCTGCGGTGCGCCTCGTCGGCTATTACTACGATATTTCGGCGTGTCGAGAGTGGCTCTTCGCTCTCCTCGAACTTCTGCACCGTGGTAAAAAATATCCCATTTGCCTCACGCTCACGCAACAGGTCGCCGAGGTGCTTGCGACTCTCCGCCTGAATGGGCGTTTGGCGCAG
>JAZRJD010000073.1:0-17249 GCA_045645625.1 Alistipes sp. | reverse complement strand
CGCAGTGCCTTGCAATGTTGCAATGATTCAGGTTTCGACACCTGACAAGCACGGCTATGTTTCGCTCGGTACTTCGGTAGATGCAACATTGGCTGCTGTTGAGTGTGCCGACACCGTAATCGCAGTTATCAACAAGTATGTACCTCGTGCTTGGGGTGATGCTATGATTCACTCGTCGAAGATTGATATCTTCGTACAGGACGACCAGCCACTCGAAGAGGCTCACTTCTCGGAGCCAAACGAGGTTGAGACCAAGATTGGTAACCTCTGCGCAGGTCTTATCGAGGACGGTGCAACCTTGCAGATGGGTATCGGTGCTATTCCTAACGCCGTACTCGCACAGCTCGGCAACCACAAGAACCTCGGTATCCATACCGAGATGTTCGCTGATGGCGTTCTCCCACTCGTTGAGAAGGGCGTAATCAATGGCGAGGCAAAGAATATCGATAAGGGTAAGATGGTTTCGACCTTCTTGATGGGTTCGCAGAAGGTTTACGACTTCATCGACGACAACCCAGGCGTATTGATGATGGATGTAGGCTATACCAACGATCCATTCATTATCGCAAAGAACGACCGCGTAACCGCTATCAACTCGGCGTTGCAGGTTGATCTCACAGGTCAGGTTTGTGCCGACTCGCTCGGTCGCAAGTTCTACTCGGGCGTAGGTGGTCAGATCGACTTCATCTATGGTGCTTCGCTCTCGAAGGGCGGTAAGGCAATTATCGCTATGCCTTCAATCACAAATAAGGGTGTATCGAAGATTTCTGATGTCTTGACCGAGGGTGCTGGTGTTGTTACAACCCGTAACCACATCCACTGGTTTGTAACCGAGAATGGTGCAGTAGATTTGTATGGCAAGAGTTTGCAGGAGCGCGCACGCCTTATTATCTCGGTGGCACACCCATCGGCACAGGAGGCATTGGACGAGGCAGCGTTCAACCGCTACGGAAGTCACCACCACTATATCAAAAGCTATATGAAGAAATAAACGATTTCTTCATATAATCACAAAGACCTTCCATTCGGGAGGTCTTTGTTGCTTTTAATATAGTGGTGTAAACACCACCTTTTGTGTTACCCACCCCCTAAATCCCCCGCCTGTGCGGGGGACTTACTTTTGCTGCGCAAATAAGTCCCAGTGTGTTACCTATCCCCCAAACCCCCTTTGACGTTGTCTTCCTCCTTCGCACCTCGGCATAGTGTGCAAGCACCCTCTGCTCTCGGCTTGGCGTCGGTTCTGTAAAGGGGGCTTGTCGCTGCGCTCCATTAAACACCGTCATTGCGAGGAACGAAGTGACGTGGCAATCTCCCATATTGCAATTAAAATAAAAAAGAGGAAGATTGCCACACTCGTTGCACTCGTTCGCAATGACGATTTATTTTTTTGCTCAATCGAAAAAGATTTCCTAAATTTGCGATACATAATTACGCGGAAAGTGTAAGTTTATTCTCGATAGACGAACTTAGGAACTTCGATTTTACAGTGAGAGTAAGCGGACATTATTCTGCGTCATACCACTTGGTATGGCGTGGAGTTGTTGCTTATTTTATTGTAAAGGTTTCCTAAGACCTGTCTATCAAAAATAAGTTTTCAGCACCACGCTTTCTATATTTGTTTAGATACTCATTTGGGGTTGGTGAGTAAGATTCAAACTTCATTGATTATGTACGAAATTCAAGGATGGCTAAAAAGCAAAGGATTTAGCGGCTTCAATAATGATTGGTGTAGCCGCTTGGCAGACTTAAATTTTTCGGACCAAGTCCTTTTTATTAGGAAGTTAATAGAGTGTCATCGACTGGGAAAATTTGAGGTAACGACAGATTTGTTGGTTCTATTAATGAAAAATAAAAAAGCGACTATTTCTAAAATTGTAGATAATAACAAGCGTGATCGTTATGGAAATAAAGTATTTGACGCAGATTACAACAAGGGTATAGACATCTCAATATATTTTATCTTGCAGTGTTTATATACTATACTACGAGAAAAAAGAATTCCGTACATTATGGAATTATATAGAACACTTTCCTTTGCATATGAGACTCAAGATAATATTGAGAAATTTAAACAGCTGTTAGAGAGGTTGCATAGTTCTGCGATGTTGAATGGGTGTCATCCTCAAAGGTCGAAACTGACTTTAAGACGAAAAAGCTCTTCTCGAGAATCTAGAGCGGTCTTGATTTTAGAAAATGACAAGGCGACCAGGTTTTGTTTTAAGAATAAAGCAGACGCCAGTTTGTATTGGGCAACTATTAGCAATGAACCGAATGTAACGTGCAGTGAAAAAGAGAATGAAATAGTAATATCGACTACACCAGACTCATTTGTTAATGTTGTAGGATATCTATTCTGGGCTATTAAAGAGACCCTAATGGATATAGCTATACAGTTAGGAACTGAAGCCCAAAAACAATATATGCTTAGTTTTCAAGAACCATATGGCATTAAATTTTGCGAAGGACATGATGCAGATGAGCCTCATAAATTATTCTGTAAGCCATTTAAGTGGTGTGGTGGTACGGCTTGTTTTGGATGTGAAGGAATGCAGTATTGCAGACCAGGTGATTATAAAAATTACACCATATACGATTTTATTCGCATAATTAGCCCTAATTACATATCAAAAACAGAAATACTAAAATGGTATAGCGCAATAAACAGATTTTACACACAAAAAGAACATTTGTTTTGCAACGAATGTATGCATATGTTAGAACCAGTTTATTGGAATAAACAAGCTAAAACATTTTTAGTAGATTATCATAATGCACATTATGCCACATGGTTTACTTGTAATAACCCTTCGTGTAGCAAAAAGGAAGATGTTATCTATTTGAATCATTGTTTCTCAAAATATTGTCATAATATAATCGATAGTAGAGAAACCACAAAATGTGAAAATGGATTTTATATATGTAAAAAATGTGGAGTTTGCTGTTCAGAAGAGCAGTTTAAGTTAAAAAGCGAGGCAGGATTATTATCTGCTCGTATAAAATACTTGATCAATAATCACAAAATGCATCTTGATGGAGGTAAGGAGAAGGTGTTTTTTTGTCCGAAATGCGGTAAAAAACTTATAAAACATACAACAAGAGAATTTGATGAGCTTGATACATCAATGGACAAAGAGAAAATTTGGTGGGAGTGTCCAGATCATAGCGATTACATCGGTGTGTTTCCAAGAACATACGAAACAAAAGAAGAAAATGATAGTATATTAACACTTTTAGATTACATGGACTATCATTATTTAGAATAGGAAACATCGTCGGTTACGACTTTTAGTTATACCTTAGAGTACAATATATCAAGGGGTATACGAAGAAGTAATCTTTGCGGTTACTTGTCGTATATGTAAAGCCTTCCCGCTTCGGAGGGCTTTTCCTTTTACATTAACTACTCACTAAAAAATCGCCCTAACCCATGGGGTTAGAGCGATTTCGTTTTGGCTTCCGTCAGACTACAAACTGATAGCCTCGGAAGGACAAACTCCTGCGCATGCGCCACACTCGATGCACTTGTCTGCATCAATTACATAGATGTCGCCGGCAGAAATAGCCTCAACCGGACACTCATCGATGCAAGTACCGCAAGCGATACACGAATCTGAAATTTTGTAAGCCATAATAAATCGATCTTTTTGTGTTAATTAACACCGCGAAGTTAATCTTTTATTCTCAATTATCCAAAAGAATTATATCTTTGTAGTATCGTTTGCACTGTAAAACTACAAAAATGGAGCCATTAACAACATCTTTGCGCCTAACATTTCTCGGCACAGGCACCTCACAGGGCGTTCCCGTTATCGGGTGCGACTGCGCGGTCTGTTGCTCGGCAGATGAGCGAGACAGACGACTGCGCACCTCGGCAATGGTGGAGGTCGCCGACAAGCGATTTATTATCGATGCAGGTCCCGATTTTCGTGAGCAGATGCTCCGCGAGAGGGTATCGCATACGACAGCCATACTGCTGACACACAAGCACAAAGACCATATCGGTGGCATTGATGATGTGCGCGCATTGAATTTTGTGGACTATCCTCACGCGATACACACCGTACATATCTACGGTACGCACGACACTTGCGCCTGTGTGCGTAAGGACTACGACTACGCATTTTGCGAAAATCCTTATCGTGGTGTTCCGCAAATCGAACTACACGAGTTCGGCGCAGAGCCATTCGAGGTCGAGGGTGTCGAGATTGTCCCTATTCGTGGCAAACATTCGCGCTTCGAGGTTACGGGATTTCGCTTCGGGCGGTTGGCATATCTTACCGATTTCAAGGAGATAGAGGAGTCGGAGTGTCGCAAGTTGGGGGGCGTGGAGGTCTTGGTTGTCAATGCTTTGCGATTTGAGCCACACGACTCGCACTTCTCGGTCGAGGAGGCGTTGCAGTTGGTTGCGCGTGTGAAGCCGCAACGCACCTACCTTACCCACATGTCGCACGACATAGGTCTGCACTGCGTTGCAAACCTGCGACTGCCCGATGGTGTGGAGTTTGCTTATGATGGATTGAAAATTGAGATTTAATATATTTTGCGATATGAAAAACGCACTAAACGGAAAGGTCGTTATTATCACGGGAGCTTCGTCAGGTATTGGAGAGGCGATGGCACGATTATACTCGAAGATGGGCGCAAAGGTGGTACTTGGTGCGCGTAACGAGGAGAAACTCGCGCTACTGGCGCAGATTATCGAGGCGGAGGGTGGCAAGGCTGCCTATATCGCCACCGATGTTACCAAAGAGGAGGATTGCAAACGCCTTATCGCAAAGGCTGTCGAGGTCTTTGGCGGTATCGATGTACTGATATGCAATGCCGGTATCTCGATGCGTGCCATATTTGACGATGTGGAGATGAGCGTACTGCATCGCTTGATGGATGTAAACTTCTGGGGTACGGCGTACTGCGCAAAGTATGCTCTGCCATATCTGCAAGCCTCGAAGGGGTCGTTAGTGGGCATCTCCTCGGTGGCGGGATTGCACGGTCTGCCGGGCAGAACGGGTTACTCGGCATCGAAGTTTGCGATGACAGGACTGCTCGAAACTATCCGTATCGAGAATATCAAGAAGGGGTTGCATGTGATGGTTGCCTGCCCGGGATTTACCGCCTCGAATGTTCGCTTCTCGGCACTTACCGCCGATGGCTCGGCACAGGGCTCGACACCTCGCGAGGAGGGCAAGATGATGACCGCCGAGGAGGTGGCGTGTATTGTGGCACGAGGTATTGCCAAGCGTCAGCGACTCTGCCTGATGGAGGCGGAGGGGCGCGCTACGCACTTTGTGAAGAAGTTTGCGCCGGCACTCCTCGACAAAATTTTCTATTGGGTGATGTCGAAGGAGCCCGATTCGCCATTCAAGTAGCAAAGTAGCATACTATTTGCATATTGGTGGTAGAACACTAATATATAAAAAGTATGCATCAATCTATCACTATCCACGCAAAGGAGAACGGGAAGTTCACCCTTGCAAAGCCACACGAGTTAGAGAAACTCAATCCGAAGGAGTTATTGCTCTACTCGACCGCCCTATGTGCGGGTATGACCGTACAGCGTATCGCCGAGAAGGAGCGTGTAAAGTTGCTGAAACTCGAAATTAAGATGTCGGGCGAACTCGACACCGAGAAGGTCGAGGGAGTAAGCAAGTTCAAGTCGTTCGACATAGCTTACAACATTGAGTGTAAACATATCAGCGAGCAGTCGAAGGTATCGCACGCCGTACAACTCGCCACCGACAAGTATTGCGGAGGACTGGCAATGTTACGCAAAATTGCCCCAGTGTCACACTCAATATCGATTGTAAGTGTAGAGGTAGAGGCGTAATAGAGAAGCGGTGCAGAGATTGTCTGCACCGCTTCTCTATTATTCCAAACCAATAGCCTTCATCTTATCTATTACATACTGCGGAGTGCGACATGGGCGACGGGTTTCGGCATTTAGGAAGCCAAGCCAAGTGTGTCCCGTATTGATAAGTGCACCTGCCTCGTTGTACAGCTCGTAGCGTACTTTCAAGCGCACCATAGGCATCTCCTCGATAATAACGCGCACGGTGATAACCTCGTCAAAGTGTGCCGGCAGGAGATACTTCGAGCCCACCTCCAAGATTGGCGAGATAATGCCATTTCGCTCCATCTCATCGTAGGGCATACCCCACGCACGCAGTGCCGCCACGCGAGCAACCTCGTAGTAGACAATATAGTTCGAGTGGTGGACAATACCCATCTGGTCGGTATCCTTATAACGCACCCTTATCTTCTCATCATAAAAAATCATAACGCAATCTCTATTTTTTGTGAAAAATATCTACTCTGTTGCAACTTGCCGTCTCGCACCTCGACATCGCACACCTCGCCGTTGATTTGTGCCGCATAGGAGCCATCGCTCGGTAGCAGTTTATAGCGGTCGGTTGCCACCACACCCTGCTCGTCTGCCATACCTATTATTATATAGGGGTGTCCGAGCAGTTGTCGGGCAAGTGACATATCGCCTCCCTCTATCGTCTTGCGGATAACAGTCGAACTAACCTTGTTACCCTCGGCACGATACTGCGCAACCTCGACAACTTCCAATGCCCCATGCTCTACCAAGAACGAGTGGTCGCCCTCCTTATTATGTCCGAAATGGTGGTTGTAGCCTACGATAAGTTGCTTTATGCCGAGCCTGCCGACAAGGTAGTGGTCGATAAACTCCTCGCGCGAAAGGCGACTAAATGCCTTGTCGAAGGGTATCACCACAACATAATTTATCCCCACCTGCTCCAACAACTTGCACTTCTCATCGAAAGTCGAGAGCAGGCGCAGTCCCTCGTCATTGCCGAGAGTTATGCGTGGGTGAGGCTCGAAGGTAAGGACCACGCTCTCGCCACCGCACTCCTTGGCGCGGCGAGTAACCTCGTCAAGCAGTATGCAGTGTCCGCGATGCACTCCATCGTAAGAGCCCACCGTAGCCACTGCATTGTGCATCAAAGGTGGATTGTCGAAACCCCAAACAACCTTCATCGTAACGAATTATTGGTTATTGTTCTCCTCGGCAGCCTTCACAAAGTAGGCAACCTTTTCGAGAATGGTTGTAATATCGTAGTTCTCCACCACGATACCCTGCGGGAAGTTCATCGGAACAGAGGTAAAGTTCAGCACACCCTTAATGCCGGCATTGATAATCGGCACGGCATACTGCGCTGCCAAAGATGAAGGCAACGAGATAATGACAATACTGATATCTTTATCCTCTACCACCTCCTCGAAATTGTCAATATGGTAGCACGGAATATCCATAATGGTATGCCCTACCTTTGCCTCATCGACATCGAAGGCGGCAGTAATACGGATATTCAACTGCTTGGAGTTGAAATACTTGGTGATAGCCTGTCCGAGGTGTCCCATACCCATAACTGCCACATTCATGGTATTCTCGCTATACAGAATCGAGTCGATAAAGTCTATCAGCACCTTCACATCGTAGCCCTTCTTCGTGTCGCTCGAAAAGCCTATCAGCATCAAATCTCGGCGCACCTGCACAGCCGTAATGCCGTGCATACCTGCCAAGATATGCGAAAAAACATGGGTTATACCTCGCTTGTGGCAGGCGAGGAGTGTTCGGCGATACTCACTGAGTCGCTCAATGGTCTTTTCGGGTATTGGAGTTTGGATATTCGGCATAATTAAAAACTAATTGAGAACTGAGAACTATTTCAACTACTCACTAATAAACTAATAAAAAGCCAATGGCTAATGGCTAAAAGCCAATTTCTTATTCGGTTGTTATGGTAAAGTTGCTGTTATAATTGACCTTTATCCACTGGTTATTTATGTGCAGACCTGTGGTTGGGTTTGTCTCGAAGGAGTACGGTGTAAGCAGCGGCATCGAGTGCGCGCCCTCCAAGCCTGTCTCCATAGTATCGTAGAGCGACTTGACAAATACCACCGCAGCATCGTAACCACGGTAGGCGTAGAGCGATGGCAGTGCGCCGAACTCCTCGGCAAAGCCTTTGTCGAAGGCGCGGATTATCGGCTCACTACGGCGTGCATGGTAGGTCGAGAGCATCGTTACATTGTTGGTAAATAGTATTGCTCGGTCGATATTGCGATAACGATTCCAGCGGTTATTGCCAAAGACAACAAACGGCACAACCCTCTGCGAACGAGCCGTAAGGGCGATATTTGCCGATGCAATTGCAGCCAAAATTCTATCGACCTCTATCTCGTTATCCGCCGTAATGACTATCACGGTAGGCTCCTCGCCACGCAAAAGTGGCGACATATCGCTCGGCGAAGGGGTTTCATCAACCACCAACCCCGCCTCGCGCATCTTCTCGCGCTCCTTCTCACGCTTCTCGATTACAGATGGGTGTTCGTAGATATATTTATGCTCCACCACATACGAGGTATCTTTGAGCATTGAGCGCACCTCCGCATCGAACTCCTTATCGACATTGTCGGTCGAGATTATCACCACCCTCTTCGAGCCATCGAACATCGCGCGCACCTTCTCCATCTTCGAGGCAGGCGATGGCGACATCTGGAATACGCTGCTGCTTGTGGCCTGCGTCAGATTTGCCAGCGGAGACACTATCGGTGTTCCCCTGCCCTGCAAAGCGGTAGCCACAGGTATCAACTCATCTTCGTAGACAGGACCTACAACGAGGTCTGCCCTTTCGAGTGCGCCCGAGGCGACAATCTCCGCAACACGATTGTAGTCGTGTGCCGTATTGTAGAGCGAGAGATTTATCGAGTAGCCCGCCATACGAACGCTATCCAAGCCAATCAAAAATCCGCGATAGAAGTCGAGATAGTTCTGTGCAGGTTGTGTCTCCGAGCCAAGTGGCAACAACAACGCCACCTCTGCCCTATCGCCACGCTTCAAGGTGCGGAACGACACCTGCTCAACACTCTTCTGCTCATCCACCGCTGGCGTTGCTGTCTCCGCAACAGTCAGTGTATCGCTCTTGGGAGCCTCCACCACCATTGGCGGTGTCTCAACAGGTTGCGTTGCGGCAGGTTGCTCAACTGATTGTTCGGCAGGCTGTACTACGGCAGTTGCGGCAGTTTTGAGCGGTATTTCGATAAGTTGTCCCGCCTTCAACCCCTTTCTGAGATGAGGGTTTGCACGGTGCAGTTCATCTACGGTAACGCCATTCGCCTTTGCCAACGAGTAGAGTGTCTCGCCGCGCAGAACCTTATGCAGGCGCGACTTTGGTTGCTCGGCAACAACCTTCGCAACCTCGCCACCCTTTACGGGTATCTTGATGCGCTGCCCCGCCTTCAAGCCATCTGCCAACACAGTATTTGCCGACTTGATATCATCGACCATAACGCCATGTTGTCGTGCCAACGAATAGAGCGTTTCGCCCTTCGCGACATCGTGAATGGTATATTTAACACCACCGATTACCACCATCTCTTGTGCCGAGATGGCAGTAACTGCTCCAAAGAGCGCAAAGGTAAAGGCTATAAGCAAATTGCGTATCTTCATCAAGTTCTATTTGAGTCGTAACTTTATCTCCGTAAAAATTTTCTTGGTATATTGCGGGAAGTCGCCGTTCATAATCCAGTCGTAGTAACTTGGCTCCTTGCGGAAGACCTCCTCTACACTCTTACCCTTATGCTTGCCAAATGTGATAATCTCCACACCATTCTCATCGTAGCCGATGCGACCTGCAAAGTCTGCTGTCTTGCCACGCGAGGAGAACTCCGAGAGGAAATCGACACTATTTTCGAGGTCGCCATAGCGGTCGAGTTGCGAACACAGCACCTCATAAGTTGCCATCGTGTCGGCGTCTGCACTATGTGCCGCCTCTAACTCCTTACCGCAGTAGAAGCGATATGCTGCAACCAAGGTGCGTTCCTCCTTCTTGTGGAAGATATTCTGCACATCTACATATTGAGCCCTCTTGAAGAAATCGACATCAACGCCTGCGCGCATAAACTCCTCTGCCAGCATCGGCAAGTCGAAGCGGTTAGAGTTGAAGCCACAGAAGTCACAACCCTCCAAATAGGTCTTCAACGACTTGGCATACTGGCGAAAGGTTGGACAGTCACGCACATCGTCATCGGTGATGTGGTGCACGGCGGTAGCCTCCGCAGGGATAGGCATCTCCGGATTTATTCGTTTGGTTTTTGCTGCACCTCCGTCAATCGAGCCATCGGGCATAACCTTTACCACCGATATCTCGACAATACGGTCGGTCGAAATGTTGGTGCCCGTGGTCTCCAAATCGAAGAAGACCATCGGGCGCTTCAAGTTCAATTTCATAGTTTTTCATTTAGGGGCTCTGGGGGTTCTAAGGATTCTGGGGGTTCTAGGGATTTTATATCAGCGTTAAGCGCACCCTAGTACCCCTAGTGCCCTAGTGCCCCTATAATCGTTGCGCCTTGACAACCTTAGGAGTTCCCTCTAACCTTTTATGCGTTAATCATCATTGGCATCAACAACATCAAAGTTGTGCTGCTCTGAACATCATCGTATACTGGCTTGTAGACACCTGCACGGGTAGAGTCTGCCAACTCGACAAGGATTGTCGGAGTCTCGATATTCGAGAGAATCTCCACCAAGAAGGTAGACTTGAAGCCAATAGTGATAGGTGCGCCCTCGTAACTGCACGACAACGACTCATTAGCAGAAATCGAGAAGTTCACATCCTGTGCCGCAAGGACAACCTTATTGTTTGCGATATCCAAGCGGATAAGGTTTGTCGTAGGATTCGAGCAGACAGCCACACGCTTGATAGCGTTCAACAAGCCAACACGATCAACGAGCAACTTGTTAGGATTTGCCTGCGGGATAACCACATTGTAGTTAGGATATGCACCCTCGATAAGGCGGCAGACCAATGTGCTGTTCGACAACTCGAAAACAACATTCTTCTGGTCGAAGGTCATCTTCACCTCGCCCTCCTCCTTCAAGAGGATATTTTTCAACAAGTTTGCAGGTTTCTTTGGCAAGATAAATGCAGCCTTAACTCCGCAAGCGCACTCCACGGTGTGCTTAACCAACTTGTGAGCATCGGTAGCCACACAGGTAAGTTCGTTCTCGTTAAGGTTGAAGTATACGCCATTCATCACAGGGCGCAACTCATCGTCAGCCGTAGCGAAGATGGTCTTGTTGATACCATTTACCAAGACATCAACATCGAGCGACACCGAAGTCTTCTCTGCCGACAACTCGTGAGTCTGCGGATAACTTACAGGGTTTGCTCCCGGAACAGAGGAACTACCGCTGTTCCATACGATGTTAATCTCCCAGTTATCCTCGTTCACATCGAGTGTGAGAGGCATCTCCGAGCACTCCTTCAATACATCGAGCATCAACTTTGCAGGAGCAGCCACCGTACCCTCCTTCTCGACATTCTCAACCTGAATGGTACCAACGAGAGTTGTTTCGAGGTCCGAAGTGGTAACCTTCAACTCGTTGCCCTTCAACTCCATCAAGAAGTAGTCGAGAATTGGAAGCGTGTTCTTGCTGTTGATAACCTTGCCTGTTGTCGCCAATAACGACAATAGAGCCGAACTTGATACTGTAAATTTCATAATTTCTGTTACTTTTTATGTTGTTATTATTCCTTTATGTTTCTGGTTACTTGTTATCTTGTACGGAGTGGAGGAATTATGAAATTATTCCATTTTGACATTCCCCCTAAATCCCCCTTTGTCAAAGGGGGACTTGTCACTCGGCAAAGCCTCGCTCCATTAAGATTTCTGTTACTTTTTATGTTGTTATTATTCCTTTATGTTTTCTATTTTGTTTTGCAAACTCCTACCCTTATCACGGCGCAAGCGATTTCTAAGGGTTACTGCGGGTTACTGGGGTGCGCGTTCTCCGTTTTCCGCTCTCCGTTTTCCGCTTATAGTGTTGCCAACTTCTCCAACGCCTCCTCAATCATCTTGCGCACAAACGGCTTGTAGTCCGTGCAGGCATCTTGGGCGATGCGCTGGGCGATGATGGTACAAATTGTACCCGCCTTATGCCCCATCAATGCTGCCAAACCCGCCAATGCCGAGGACTCCATCTCGAAGTTTGTGATGCGTCTATCCTCAAAGCGGAACGACTCAATCTTCTCGTTCAGGTGCAGGTCCTGCGGTTGCAGACGCACCCAACGCCCCTGCGGTGCATAGAAGCCCGGAGCAGCGATGGTAATACCCTCGCGAGTAACATCGCGGAACAACTCGAACAACGAATTATCCGCATCTACAAAATATGGTGCAGTGAGTTGCTTGTTCCAACCCGTATGCTCCACAAACGCCTCTTCAATAGCGAGGTCACACACCTCGTTACGACCTGCGTAGTAGTTCAGCAGACCATCGAAGCCCACCGAGGTACGGGCAAAAACACGCTCACCGACCTTTATATCCTCCTGCAACGCTCCCGAAGTACCAAGGCGGAGCAGTGTCAGTTGCTTGAACTCATCTTTCACTTGGCGGGTGGCAAAGTCGATATTTGCAAGTGCATCTAACTCCGTAACGACAATATCGATATTATCCGTACCGATACCCGTGGAGAGTGCAGTCATACGGCGACCTTTATACTTTCCCGTAATGGTCTTAAACTCGCGACTTGCAACATTGCACTCGATATCCTCGAAGAACGATGCTATCAACTCTACGCGACCGGGGTCGCCGACCAAAATTACAATATCCGAGATCTGCTCGGGCAAAAGATGAAGATGGAATATCGAGCCATCCTCATTTATAATCAGTTCCGATGCCGGAATTACTCTCTTTTTGCTCATGTTGTCAATTTTTAACAATTATAGCCTTGGATATTTGGCATAAAAATAGTACATTTACATCGATTTTCAAAGTAAATCGAAAACTTTTTTATTATAAATAAAAATATCACTATGACTCTCATTAAATCTATCTCTGGTATTCGTGGTACCATCGGTGGCGAAGTGGGCGAAAACCTCACCCCAATCGACATTGTAAAGTTCACAATCGCCTACACCCGTTTTATTGCAGGCAAGAATAACGCCAAACGATTGCGCATCGTGGTAGGTCGCGATGCCCGCATCTCGGGCGAGATGGTAAACGACATCATCGAAGGCACGCTGCTCGGCTGCGGTGCCGATGTTATAAATGTCGGACTTTGCACCACCCCGGGCACCGAAATGGCCGTTATAACCCACAAGGCTGACGGCGGTATCATCATCACCGCATCGCACAATCCAAAGCAGTGGAATGCGCTGAAATTACTCAACGAAAAGGGCGAGTTTTTGAACGACCAAGAGGGCAAGCAGGTGCTTGCTTTGGCGGAGCAGGAAGATACTATTTTCCCCGATGTAGATTCTATCGGAAAGGTGATTTTGCGCGAGGATTTCAACCCTACACACATCGAGCAGGTTTTAGCACTCAAACTCGTTGATGCAGAAAAAGTTAAAGCGCGCAAGTTTAAGGTGGTTGTAGATGCTGTAAATTCGATTGGTGGTGTCGTAATTCCCGCACTTTTGCGCAGACTCGGCTGCGAGGTTGTAGAGTTGAATTGCACCCCTAACGGAGAGTTCGCACACAACCCCGAGCCACTCCCTCAAAACCTCACCGAGATATCGGAAGTTATCGTTCGCGAGGGTGCTGATTTGGGCGTTGTAGTAGACCCCGATGTTGACCGTTTGGCTCTCGTAAATGAGGACGGAACTATGTTTGGCGAGGAGTACACTTTGGTCGCCGTTGCGGACTATATTCTCTCGCAAACAGAGGGTAATACCTGCTCTAATCTCTCCTCTTCGCGTGCGTTGAGTGATGTTACGGTGGCGCACGGTGGCTCGTATGCTGCAAGTGCCGTTGGCGAGGTAAATGTTGTCGCCAAGATGAAGGAGACAGGCGCCGTAATCGGCGGCGAGGGCAATGGCGGAGTTATCTATCCGGAGTTGCACTATGGTCGCGATGCATTGGTTGGCGTGGCACTCTTTTTGACCTACCTTGCAGAGTTGGGTTGCAAGATGACAGAGTTGCGTAAGCGTTACCCTGCATACTACGCATCGAAGAACAAAATCGAACTCACCCCTACTATCGATGTAGACAAGGTATTGCGCTCAGTCAAAGAGCGTTACGCGCACGAGCGTATAAACGATATCGATGGTGTAAAAATCGATTTTGCAGAGCACTGGGTACACCTTCGCAAGTCGAATACCGAGCCTATTATCCGCATCTACACCGAGGCAAAATCGCAAGAGTTTGCAGACGAGGTAGCACAGAAGTTTATTGCCGAAATTAAAGAGATTTGCGGACTATAAGAATACAAAATGCAAAATTAATTTTTAATTCTTAATTTTTAACTCTTAATTGTGAAACAGGTACAAGCCTATATTTCAGAAAACAGAGAGCGTTTCCTCGAAGAGTTATTCGAGGTGTTACGCATTCCATCTATCAGCGCGCAATCCTCACACAAAGAGGATATGGTAAAGTGCGCCGAACACTTGGCAATGGCACTTGCAAAGGCGGGTGCCGATACTACGGAGGTTATCCCAACCGCCGGAAATCCAGTGGTCTATGCCGAGAAGATTGTATCACCCGAGGCAAAGACCGTATTGGTCTATGGTCACTACGATGTGATGCCCGTAGACCCTCGCGAGGAGTGGAACACCGAGCCGTGCGAGCCGACAATTATCAACAACCGCCTCTACGCGCGTGGTGCCGATGACGATAAGGGTCAATCCTTCATGCACATCAAAGCATTCGAAGCGATGTGCGCCACCGACTCGTTGCCTTGCAATGTAAAGTTTATGCTCGAAGGCGAGGAGGAGATTGGCTCGCCATCGCTCTACGGCTTCTGCGAGGAGTATAAGGAGAGGTTGCAGGCAGATATTATCCTTGTGTCGGACACCTCGATGATTTCGCTCGATACACCGTCAATAACCTGCGGTCTACGCGGTTTGACATATATGGAGGTGGAGGTCATAGGACCCAACAAAGACCTCCATTCGGGCTTATTTGGCGGTGCAGTGGCAAACCCTGCTAATGTGCTGACTCGCCTTGTGGCTTCGCTCGTAGACGAGAACGGACACATCACTATTCCGCACTTCTACGATAAGGTGCGCGAACTCTCAGCCGAGGAGCGTGCTGCCTTCAACGAGGCTCCGTTCTCGCTCGAAGAGTACAAAAAGGCTCTCGATATTGACGATATCGAGGGTGAGGCGGGCTACACCACAATCGAACGCACGGGTATCCGCCCATCGCTCGATGTAAACGGCATTTGGGGTGGCTACACCGAGGAGGGCACAAAGACCGTTATCCCTTCGCGTGCCTACGCCAAAATCTCGATGCGCCTCGTTCCTGACCAAGATTTCGAGGAGATTGGTCGCCTCTTCGAGGAGCACTTCCGCAATATCGCACCAAAGAGCGTAAAGGTAAATGTGAAGTTCCTGCACGGTGGTGCGCCTTATGTGTCACCAACCGACATGGAGGCATATAAGGCTGCCGAAAAAGCGGTTGAGGAGTCGTTCGGTCGCAAGCCGTTGCCGTTCTATTCGGGCGGCTCTATTCCTATCGTAAGTGGCTTCGAGCGTATCTTGGGCATCAAGTCGATACTTATCGGCTTTGGCCTGTCGGAGGATGCAATCCACTCGCCAAACGAGAGTTACGGACTCGACCAGTTCGACAAAGGACTTGCAACAATACCGCTATTCTATAAACACTTTGCGAAATAGGATAATAACATAAGCATAAAATAATCGTATAGAATATAGGTGCCGCGTTGCGACACCTATATTTATTATATCTACCCAATTACCCCTATAAGGTAATCCCCGCTAAGCAACCACCTTCCCACTCGCAACAATAAGCCCCCTTTACAGGACTGACGCTGCGGAGCGAGGAAGAAAAGACTCCAAAGGAGGCTTAACTGCTATTTAATAGCGAGAGCAGAGAGGGCTTGCACTCTTTGCCGAGCCGCGAGGAAGAAGACAAAGTCAAAGGGGGATTTAGGGGCTGGGTAACACAAATAGTGGCGGCAAAATAATTATCGGTAGCAAGTGCTTAACTTACGGCACTCTACAACGGAGAACGGAAAACTATAAAATTTTGTTCACTTTCAAGTTTTTGACATAAATTGTCAAAACATAGTCATATTTTTGCAACATAAAATAACAACTATAACATCTTTGGTTATGGGAACAATTATTATGATTTTGCTTATCGTCGCTATTATTGCGGAGGTCGGATTGGTTTCTATTATTTTCTGGATTATATGTGGAGTTGCAATTATCGTTGGCGTTGCATGGATAATTGCAAAATTAACACCGACAAGATATTACACAAGGAATTGTACTTGGGGCTATCACAATTATGGTTGCCAACCCGAATGTCCACTACACGAACACTGCTGGGGAAAGCACCCAATGAAGGAGAATTCAACACAACATAATCATAGTTTTTGGCAACACCAAGATTCTGATTCAGGACAAAGTTTTCTACCTGATACTCCTACATCCCAAAATGAGGATGGCAATTGGCGCACGGTCTATATGGACGATACACGCTATGATGATCGAGAACGTGATGAAGAGAATGACCACGACCGTTTCGACAATGGTGGTTGGTAGTTGACTATTTAATAATTTTTCACTGCCGGGTATCGTTTTCGATACCCGCTTTTGTGTGATTAGTTCTTGCCCTATTACCCCTGTCACCCCTATTACCCCTAACGACTCTAACGACTCTACGAGTGAGCTTAACTTACGGCACGAGCCTGCGGCTCTGTTGTGCCGTTTCGATTGGCTACACCTCGGCATAGTACATACCAAATATGTACTCTGCGCTCGGTTTGCACAATCGTTGCCGAGAATTGTTCTTCTTGATTTTTTTTTGCGAAGAGCTACCCACAAGCAACAATAAGTCCCCCTCACAGGAGGGGGATTTAGGGGGTGGGTAACACAAACTGTGGCGGCAAAATATTTATCGGTGGCAAGGCTTAACTTACGGCACGAGCCTGCGGCTCTATTGTGCCGTTTCGATTGGCTGCACCTCGGCATAGTTCATAACAGATATGCACTCTGCGCTCGGTTTGCACAATCGTTGCCGAGGATTGCTACGCAATCTATTCTCGGCTTCGGGCGGTGGCGGTTCGGCAGAGTGTGCAAGCCCCCTCTGCTCTCACCTGCTGCGCCCGTCCTCTGTTTCACAGAGCAGTTAAGCTCTCTCGTGTCGAATAGTAATGCTATTTTCCGCAGAAAATAGCAGTTACCTCTTCAAGCTAGTTGATATATCCGACTTGGCTTGACAACTTAGTGCGCTACCTGATACAAACAAAAAAGCCAAGT
>JAZRJD010000072.1:0-3495 GCA_045645625.1 Alistipes sp. | reverse complement strand
ACAGTGCGGTCAGGAGAATATGGCATACCAGAATGGCTGCCTCACCTGCCTCTCGTGCGGTTACTCGAAGTGCGGTTGATAACTATCGCTACACAACTCATATAGGAGCGTGCCCGAAGAGTCTTTGGGCACGCTCATTTTTTGTGGAGGTTTGTTCTCTATTTGTTAATAAATTTGGGCAAATAGATTTTTGAGATATTACAACTTTTCATATCTTTGCAAAAGATTGAGGTGTTCTTCGGGGGGGGGAAGAAGAGAGAGAAAAGAGAAAGAGATAAATAGCCCTCCGAGAATGAAAAGGGAACATCGGTGCAAATCCGAGACTATACCCGTAGCTGTAATTTTCATCAGACCTGTGCAATCTCGATGGTCACTGCTGAAAGTGGGAAGACCGCACAGGGGAAATAAGTCAGAAGACCTGCCTTTATCTGCTTTTTTAGATGCTTTCGGGATATAGAGCGTCAAGGATAGAGTCTGCAATGTTTGTCAGAAGTTTCATCTGCATCTTTCCCGCAAGTATCATACGCTAACGAGAAATTAAAATTTTAATGCTATGATACAGACAGTACTCAAAAGAGATGGGCGCATCGTGGGCTTCAACCGCGAGAAGATAGCCGCTGCCATTCGCAAGGCGATGCTTACAACCGAGGCAGGCGAGGAAGAAACGCTTGTCAGCAAAATCGTTGACCGCATAGAGTTTCGCGGCAAGGAGCAATCCTCGGTCGAGGAGATTCAGGATATGGTCGAGATGGAACTTATGGCTTCGCCTCGCAAGGAGGTGGCAAAGAGTTACATCGCCTATCGTAACCGCCGCAGCATTGCCCGCAAGGCAAAGACGCGCGAGATGTTCCTCGAAATCGTGGAGGCAAAGTCGAACGATGTAACTCGCGAGAATGCCAATATGAATGCCGACACTCCGGCAGGTATGATGATGAAGTTCGCTTCGGAGACAACAAAGCCGTTTGTCGATGACTATCTCCTCTCGGAGCAGACATTGTGGGCAGTGCGAAACAACTACCTCCATATTCACGACAAGGACTACTACCCTACCAAGTCGCTGACCTGTATTCAGCACCCGTTGGATAAAATTCTCGAACATGGCTTTCAGGCAGGTCATGGCGAGAGTCGCCCGACAAAGCGCATCGAAACCGCCTCGATTATGGCTTGTATATCGATGGAGACGGTGCAGAACGAGATGCACGGAGGACAGGCAATCCCTGCCTTCGACTTCTACCTCGCACCCTATGTTCGCCGTAGTTATATAGAGGAGGTTAAGACCATTGAGAAGTTGGCAGGGGTGGATTTGAAGCACCTCTACGATGCGGAGATTGAGGACTATGTCTCGCGCGACCTCGACTTCTTGCAGGGCGATGAGCGTTTCAAGCAGCACGCCATCAACCGTACCGTCAATCGCGTGCATCAGTCGATGGAGGCGTGTATCCACAATATGAACACAATCCACTCGCGCGGAGGAAATCAGGTTGTCTTCTCCTCGATAAACTATGGCACAGATACCTCTGCCGAGGGGCGTTGCATTATCCGCGAGTTGTTGCAATCGACATACGAGGGCGTTGGCGGAGGCTCAACGGCAATCTTCCCTATCCAGATTTGGAAGAAGAAGCGAGGTGTGAGTTATCTGCCCGAGGATAAGAACTACGACCTCTACCAAGAGGCTTGTAAGGTGGCAGCACGCCGCTTCTTCCCGAACTTTGTAAATCTCGATGCCTCGTTCAACCACCACGAAAAGTGGAACGAGAGCGATCCTAAACGCTATCTGTACGAGGTTGCAACAATGGGTTGCCGTACTCGCGTATTCGAGAATCGTTTTGGCGAAAAGACATCTATCGCTCGCGGAAACCTCTCCTTCTCGACCATCAATATCGTGCGCCTTGCCATCGAGTGTATGGAGGTCGAAAACAGAGAGTTGCGCATCGAGCGATTCTTCGCCAAGTTGGACGAGTTGTTGGAGATTACCGCCAAGCAACTCTGCGACCGCTTCGACTTTCAGAAGACGGCACTTGCAAAGCAGTTCCCGTTGTTGATGTCGTCACTTTGGGTAGGTTGCGAGGAGTTGAAGCCAAACGATACGGTGGGCAAGGTGATAAATCAAGGCACACTCGGCATCGGCTTTATCGGCTTGGCAGAGTGCCTAATAGCCCTTGTTGGCAAGCACCACGGCGAGAGTGATGAGACGCAAGAGTTGGGTTTGCGCATTGTAACCTATATGCGCGACCGTGCAAATGAGTTCTCGGAGCGATATCAGCACAATTTCAGCATCCTCGCCACTCCGGCAGAGGGCTTGTCGGGGCGATTTACTCGTGCCGACCGCAAACATTTTGGCGAGATTAAGGGTGTGACGGATAAGATCTACTACACCAACTCCAACCACATACCTGTATATTACAAGTGTTCGCCAAAGCATAAGGCGGAGGTCGAGGCTCCATACCACGACCTCACACGCGGAGGACATATCTTCTATATTGAGATTGATGGCGATGCTACCCACAATCCGCAGGCGATAATGGATATTGTCGATTTGATGGATAAGCACAATATCGGCTACTGCTCGGTAAATCACAATCGCAACCGCTGCATGCAGTGTGGCTACGAAGATGCGCAGCAGGAGTTGAACATCTGCCCGAAGTGTGGCAGCGATAACATCGATAAACTTCAACGCATTACGGGCTATTTGGTTGGTACGACCGACCGATGGAACCGTGCAAAACTTGCAGAGTTGAATGATCGAGTTGTCCACAAATAGCATACGCATACTCGATATAAAGTATGGCACATCGGTCGATGGCATTGGACTACGCACCTCGCTCTATGCGGCGGGGTGCGAACATCGTTGCAAGGGGTGTCACAACCCGCAATCGTGGAGCGAGAGTGGTGGCGAGGCGATAGAGGTCGAGGAGTTGTTCAGACGGATTGTCGATGCCGAGATGAATGTAACATTTACGGGTGGCGACCCGATGTTGCACCCCGAGGGGTTTATTCGTTTGGCGCGAATGATTAAGGAGCAGACCTCACTGACGATATGGTGCTATACGGGCTATCGATTTGAGGAGTTACTGCGCCACCCTGTGCGCAGAGAGTTGATCGAACTGTGCGATGTGGTGGTCGATGGTCGCTATGTGGAGGAGGAGCGCGATTTATCGCTCCATTTTCGAGGCAGCCGCAATCAACGCATAATAGATGTGCATAAATCGCTGCAAGGAACAATCTGCCAAATAGAATAGATGCTGCCCGAATCCATCGGACAGCATCTATCTTTCTCGGTGCACTCGGCAATAATTAATTGTCAATTATCAATTGTCAATTCTCAATTATTTTGCTATCTTTGCAAAAAATAGTTTGGCTCCGTAGTTCAATGGATAGAATTTAAGATTCCGGTTCTTACGATAGCGGTTCGAATCCGCTCGGAGTCACAAGAGCCAGAGGCTCAATTGAGAATTAAAAATTGAGAATTGAGAATTATAAAATAGCTAATGGCTA